>RFHG01000282.1 GCA_003696465.1 Gammaproteobacteria bacterium
CATCGAGGCCGACCCGAACGCCAAGCTGGCGGTGGGCCTGCAACAGGCCGAACTGCAGATCTCGCGCAACCAGTTCGAACAGGCCCTGGCCACGCTGAACCACCTGCGCGAACTCCAGCCCCGGCATCCGTACGTGCTCTACCTGCTGTCCCGGTTGTACCGGCAGCTCGGCGACTGGCAGGCCCTCAAGGGCCTGGTGGACGACCTGCGTCGCCTGCGCGGGGTGCCGCGCGAGCAGCTCGACAGCGCCGATGCAGAGGCCACCCGGCATCTGCTCGAGGCGGCCGGCAAGGCAGGTGACGCCGAGGCCGTGCGCCGGCTCTGGAAATCCCTGCCCCGCGCCCTGCGTCGTGATCCGCAGCTGGTGGTGGCGCATGCCCGCGCACTCGATGCCTGCGGCCTGCACGAGCAGGCCGTGGATGAACTGCTCGCCGCCATCGACCGGCAATGGGATCCCGCCCTGGTCGAGGAACTCGGCAGGCTGCATCCACAGGACCCCATGCGGGTGCTGGGCCATGCCGAACGCTGGCTCAAGGATCATGGCAACGATGCCGTCCTGCTGCGCACCCTGGGCCGACTGGCCTTGCTGGCCGAACTCTGGGGCAAGGCACGGCGATACCTGGAAACCGCCCTCGACCTTGCCCCCGAGCCCGAGACCTGCCGCCTGCTCGGCGAACTGCTGGAACGCCTGGGCGAACAGGACGCCGCACTGGCCTGCTATCGGCGCGGACTCGCGCTCGCAGCCACCGAAGGCCCGCCGAAACTTCCCTCCGGGCCGCGCGAGGTGTCTCGGGAAGAGGCCATCAGCCAATCACCCACGCTGACCCTGTTGGGCCAGTAGCCCGGGTTCTACAGTCCCTTCTGACGCACGCCGTAAACGAGCGGGCATTCCTGTGTTTGATGATGCCCGGTGCAGGGCGGACGGAGGGGCAGGGAGGCCTGCCTATTTCAGCCGCTGGAACCGGCTGCTCTTCTTGAGCTCGCTGAGGATGTCCTGCTCGAGCCGTTCCAGGTCTTCCATCTTGACCTGGGCGGCATCGCTGATCCAGGCGGCGTTACGGCTCTTGCGCTTGGCGAAGTAGTCGAGGATGAACTGTTCCGACATCAGCAGGTAGCGTATGGCAGCCTTGGCATCGACCTGCAGGAAGGGATTGCGCGCGATCTGCATGGCCGATGCCTCCTGCAGCTGGCAGTACTTGGTGAGCAGGTAGAACAGGGCGCGGCGGGCGTTGCCGATGACCTTGTCAATGCGGTGGCGGGTAAAGGGGTGGACACTGGCATCGACGATGGTGTCCAGCCACAGGGTGAGGTCGTTCTCGGAGACGGCAGCCTCCTTGTTCTGCTTCTCGGCCACCAGGGAGGCGATCAGTGCCTGCAGTTCTTCCATTTCGTGGTTGGACTTGCTGCGCTGGAAGGTGCGCTTCCAGATGGTCTGGGAGCGTTCCAGCTTCTGCCGCAGGCTTTCGATCTCCTGGTCGAGGATGGCGGCCTCTTCCTCGAAGGCCAGCACCTCGCGATAGCGCATCTGCATCTCGACATTGAGCACTTCCAGTCGCAGGAGGAAGAATTCGGCCAGCTTGTGCTCGATGAATTCCGAGCCCTTTTTCAGTTCGGCAATGGCATTGTCGAAGATGGTCTGGTCTTCGGCCTTTTGCGGCCGGGTGGACTGCAGCAGGCGGATGGCCTGGGTGATGCCGGCGTTCTCTGCGCGCACGTCCAGGATCTGCCCCTGCATGTGGCGCACGCTGTCGATGAGCAGGTCGCGCTTTTTCTCGTCGTGGCTCTGGTGCCAGCGGGCGCGGATCTTCTGCATGTCCGACAGCTTGTTGCGGAACACGCGCATGGTGGCGGTGTTGTAGAGGGTCTTGGTGCGGTCGAGTGCTGCCAGCACCTCTTCGCCATAGCGCTCCTGCAGTTCCAGGCGTTTTTGCAGGTGATAGGAATTGGCCGCCAGGATCAGGCTCTCGAGAGCACTGCGGGAGTAGATCGGGGCCTCTTCCACCAGATCGACCGGGATGTTTTCCGGCAGTTTTTCCGGTGGCAGCTTGGCGAGCTCCTCCGGGGGGAGGGTCTCGATCATCTTGCGGAAGACCTCGAGTGGTATCTGCGGCTTGCTGTCCATGTGCGTGTAATGCTCACCCCGGTGGCGTGCGGGCAGGGCTTCCGCCCGTTCCGGCATTGTAGTTTTCCGGGCGCGGTTTTGCCGCCCTTTTCAGGTGATTCTACACGAAACCGCGGTAAGCCGCTGTAATGGCAGGGCTTGCCGTGCAGGAGCTACCTGAGGCTGCGGGCAAAATCCAGCATGCGCTGGGTGGAGCGCAGGGCACGCACGCGGATGTCCTCGTCGATGGTGATCTCGTTGGCGCCGGTCTCCAGCACCTCGAGCAGGTTGTGCAGGCCGTTCATGGCCATCCACGGGCAGTGGGCGCACATGCGGCAGGTGGCGCCGGCGCCCCCGGTGGGGGCAGCGATGAGGGTTTTCTCGGGCACCGCCTGCTGCATCTTGTAGAAGATGCCGCGGTCGGTGGCGACGATGAAGGTCTTGTGCGGCAGGCGACGCGCGGCCTCGATCAGCTGGGTGGTGGAGCCTACGGCATTGGCCATGCGGATGACCTCCTCGGGCGATTCCGGGTGCACCAGCACGCCCGCCTCGGGATGCTCCTCGATGAGCTTGCCCAGCGCACGGAACTTGAACTCGTCGTGCACCACGCAGCTGGCGTTCCACAGCAGCATGTCGGCACCGGTGACCTGCTGGATGTAGTGGCCCAGGTGCCGGTCCGGGGCCCACAGGATCTTCTCGCCCTCGGCGTCGAGGTGCTCGATGAGCTTGACGGCGATGCTGGAGGTGACGACCCAGTCGGCCCGTGCCTTGACCTCCGCGCTGGTGTTGGCATAGACGACAACAGTCCGATCCGGGTGCGCGTCGCAGAATTCGGCAAAGGGTTCGGCCGGGCAACCGAGGTCGAGGGAGCACTCGGCCTCCAGGGTGGGCATCAGCACGCGCTTTTCCGGGTTGAGGATCTTGGCCGTCTCGCCCATGAAGCGCACCCCGGCGACGATCAGGGTGCTGGCCGGGTGTTCGTTGCCAAAGCGGGCCATCTCCAGCGAGTCGGCGACATGGCCGCCGGTTTCCTCGGCCAGGCTCTGGAGTTCGGCATCGGTGTAGTAGTGGGCGACCAGGACCGCGTCCTGCTCGCGCAGCAGGTGCTTGATGCGCGCACGTACCTGTTCGCGCTCTTCCGGCGTGTAGTGCGGGGCGCTCTGCAGCACGCGCCGGGTCTCGGGCGCGTTGCGCGCGTCGAACAGCGGTTTGGCAAGATCGATGCTCAAGGGTCCACCTCCGGGCCGCGTGAGTCCCGATTGGACAACAGTTCACGGCCCTGCATCAATCTCCAATATGGGCTATCCGGACATTTTTCCAGTCGACGATGAAACTTGGGGGTTGTGCAGGCATCATAGGGATCATGAGCAGGAAAAGATCCAGGTTGTCCACGGCCCTGTGGGTCGGCGCCGAGCTGCTGGTGTTTTTCGGCGTGTATCTGGGCGTGCGGGCCTGGCTGCAGCGCGACATGCCGGAAGGCGCGCCGCCGGTGGCCGAGCTGCAGCTGATCGACGGGCGCACGGTGCGGCTGGCCGACTACCGGGGACGCCCCCTGCTGCTCTATTTCTGGGCCAGCTGGTGCGGTATCTGTGGCCTCGAGCGCGGGGTGGTGGACGACATCGCCCGCGACTGGCCGGTGCTGACGGTGGCGATGCAGTCCGGCAGGGCCGAGGACATTCGTGCCTACCTGAAGGAACACGGGCTCGACTGGCCGGTGGTGCCCGATCCCGACGGCCGGCTGGCCGCGCGCTTCGGGCTGCGCGGGGTGCCGGCATTCTTCGTGCTCGACCCCCAGGGCCGGATCGTGGCCCACGAGTCGGGCTATACCACCGAGGCGGGGCTGCGGCTTCGCCTGTGGCTGGCTGCACAGTGATAGAATGACAGGCTCCGACCTGCTCCGGAGCCTGTCATGCATGACCTAGAACGTGCCATGAGTCGCCGCATCCTGTTGCGGTTGGTGGTCGCCCTGCTGATCCTTGCCGGCATCGTGCTGGCCACGCGCGACTTCATCGTCCAGCTCTATCTGCAGAACCAGCTCACCAGCGTCGGCTGGGTCATCAACGGCGTGATTCTGGCCCTGTTCCTGCTCGGGCTGCTGCGCATCGCCTGGCTGCTGCTGCGCTATGCGCGCGAGGAGTCGGCCCTGCAGCGCTATGTGGCGCACATGGAGGATGGCAGCGGTGACCCGCTGCACGGGATTTCCATCAATACCCTGATTGCGCGGCGCCACGAGGCGGTGATGGCCCTGCGCGCGCGCCATGCGCCGGTCAACCACAGTGCCCTGGCGGCGGCCACCGTGGCCGGCGAGAGCACGCGCCTGTCGTTCCCGCGCTTCGTGAACAATGTGCTGATCCTGCTCGGCGTGCTCGGCACCATCGTGTCATTGTCAATCGCCCTGCTCGGCGCCTCCAATCTGGTGGACTTCTCCAGTGGCGCGCTGGGCGGCGACATGGGGCTGGTGATCCATGGCATGTCCACCGCCATGTCCACCACCATTACCGCCATCGTCTGCTATCTCTTCTATGGCTATTTCTATCTCAAGCTGACCGATGTGCAGACCCATCTGCTGGCAGGACTGGAGCAGGCCACCACGCTGTACCTGATGCCGGAAACGGATGACGAGTCATCCATCGTGCAGCGGGTGGGCGAGCTGGTTCGCTCGCTGGCCGAGGCGGCAAGGCAGATGGAGCTGGCCGAGCGCCATCATGGCGAGTCGGCGGCGCAGCTGCATGACATCGTCAGCCGCCTGGGCAGCAGGGTGGAGGGCCTCGACGACGAGCTGCGCGAGATCAAGGGCATCCTGCGCGAGGGCTTCCGCCTGCCGGAGGGCGGACAGGGCTGATGGACCAGGGCTTCATCGACCTGCGCCGGAACCAGGACGCGGATCGCGCCGGCGACCACTTCTGGCCGACCTTCACCGACATCATGACGGTCATCGTCATGGTCTTTCTGCTGGCCAGCATCGTGCTGGTGGTGCGCAACTGGCAGCTGGTCGAGGATCTGCGCCAGAGCATGGAGGCCGAGCGGCAGGCCTGGGAGAGCCTGCGCAGCAAGACCGAGGAGAACCAGACCCTCGAGGAGCAGCTGACCATGCTGCGCATGCAGCTGATGCAGGCGCGCGAGATCGCGGCCCGGCAGGGCGAGCAGATTCGTGGCCTGGAACAGACCCGCGACCACCTGCAGTCCGCGCTCGATCAGGCCCGGGAACAGCTCGCTGGCGTGCAGGCACAATTGCAGGAGCTGAAACAGGCCCACCAGGCGCTGCAGCAGGAGTATGCGGCCCGGGGCAAGCGGATCGAGGCCCTGGATGCGCGCGCCGCGAAGCTCGAGCAGGCGCGCGACGCCGCGCGCAGCCGGCTGGCCGAACTGGAGGCCGAGCGCAGCAGTCTTCAGGGCGAGTACGACCGGCTCAAGCGCAAGTACGACCGGCTGGTAAGGCCGGCCCGCACGCCCAAGGGCAAGCATGTGGTCGAGGTGCGTTACCGCAAGGTCAACGGCAAGCCGGTGATTCGCCTGCGCGACAGCGGC
>RFHG01000283.1 GCA_003696465.1 Gammaproteobacteria bacterium
CAAGTATGTCGTCAAGGAGGTGGTGGTTCCCGCCGGCGCCGACCGGCCGGTGTTCCTGCTCGCGCCGCTGATCAGCTTCACCCTGGCGCTGGTCGCCTGGGCGGTGGTGCCCTTCGCCCCGGGCTGGGTGATCGCCGACATCAACGTCGGCATCCTGTTCCTGTTCGCCGTCTCCTCGCTCGAGGTCTATGGCGTGATCATGGGCGGCTGGGCCTCGAACTCGAAGTATCCCTTCCTCGGCAGCCTGCGCTCGGCGGCGCAGATGATCAGCTACGAGGTCTCGCTCGGCTTCATCATCGTCGGGGTGCTGATCTCGGCCGGCACGCTCAACCTGACCGAGATCGTCGAGGCGCAGGACGGCCGCTTCGGGCTGTTCAGCTGGTTCTGGCTGCCGCATCTGCCGATGGTGTGGCTGTTCTTCGTCTCGGCGCTGGCCGAGACCAACCGCCCGCCCTTCGACCTGCCCGAGGCGGAATCGGAGCTGGTGGCGGGCTATCAGGTCGAGTACTCGTCCACGCCCTTCCTGCTGTTCATGGCCGGCGAGTACATCGCCATCTGGCTGATGTGCGCGCTGATCTCGATCCTGTTCTTCGGGGGCTGGCTCAGCCCGATTCCGGGCCTGCCGGACGGGGCGCTGTGGCTGTTCCTGAAGATGTGCTTCTTCTTCTTCCTCTTCGCGATGGTGAAGGCGATCGTTCCGCGCTACCGCTACGACCAGCTGATGCGCATCGGCTGGAAGGTGTTCCTGCCGATCTCGCTCGGCTGGGTGGTCTGGGTGGCGCTGGCGGCGCATTACGGCTGGCTGTGGGGCGCCTATGTGCGCTGGACGACGGGGAGCTGAGCGATGACCGCGATCGACTGGCGCCAGGCGGGCAAGTATCTGCTGCTCAAGGACTTCTTCGCGGGCTTCGCGATCGGTCTGAAATACTTCTTCGCCCCCAAGGCGACCCTCAACTACCCGCACGAGAAGGGGCCGCTCTCGCCGCGCTTCCGCGGTGAACACGCCCTGCGCCGCTACCCCTCGGGCGAGGAGCGCTGCATCGCCTGCAAGCTGTGCGAGGCGATCTGCCCGGCGCAGGCGATCGTGATCGAGGCCGAGCCGCGCGCCGACGGCTCGCGCCGCACCACCCGCTACGACATCGACATGACCAAGTGCATCTACTGCGGCTACTGCCAGGAGGCCTGCCCGGTGGATGCCATCGTCGAGGGGCCGAACTTCGAGTTCGCCACCGAGACCCGCGAGGAACTCTACTACGACAAGGAGAAGCTGCTCGAGAACGGCGCGCGCTGGGAGGCCGAGATCGCGCGCAACCTCGAGCTCGACGCCCCCTACCGCTGAGCGGGGCGAGAGGAGAGACGCGATGAGCGTGTTCGAGTTCGTCTTCTACCTGTTCGCGCTGATCACGCTGGGCGCCGGGATCGGCACCGTGTTCGCGCGCAACCCGGTGCACTCGGTGCTGTGGCTGATCTGCGCCTTCATCGCCGCGGCGGGGCTGTTCGTGCTGATGGGGGCGGAGTTCCTCGCCATGCTGCTGGCCATCGTTTACGTCGGCGCGGTGGCGGTGCTGTTCCTGTTCGTGGTGATGATGCTCGACGTGGACTTCGCCGAACTCAAGGGCCGCATGGTCGAGTACATGCCGGTCGGGCTGCTGATCGGCGTGGTGCTGCTGATGGAGCTCGGCATCGCCTTCG
>RFHG01000284.1 GCA_003696465.1 Gammaproteobacteria bacterium
AGAAACAGCAGCCAGCCGTCCTCGCCACGCCGGGCCAGCCAGTGGGGCACGGTAACGGCGCCATGGATCATGCGCCGCAGCTGCTGACAGGCATGCTCCAGCACCGCCGGGCCAAAGTGCTCGAGCACGAAGGTGCGATTGTCCATACGGACATGGACGAGGGAAGCCTCTGATCCCGCATCGCGCACCCGGCGCCAGGATTCCTCGATCCTGCGCAGGACCAGGTCGTCACGAATGAGGGTCTCGAGGTATTCGTCGAGATCGCGGCTGGCGAGCAGCTTCTCACGCTGGTGCAGGCGCTCGACGAGCAGTTGCACGCTGCCCAGTGTGCGCCCGGCATCCTCGCCGAACATGGCGGGCAGTTTTGGGTCTTCGTCGTGCAGGTACCAGCGCTGCAGGGCACGGCTGAGCGCCCGCCAGGGATACAGCAGCAGCCACATGAGCGGCACCACCGCCAGCCATCCGGCCAGCAGGATTCCAGGCAGCAGGCGCCGGTCGTCGCCGGCCCACCAGCCAGCGGTCTGCCCCAGCCAGGCCAGGGCTGCGACGAGCAGGGGCAGCAGCCACAGCAACAGCAGCTTGTGTTCGAGTCGCCGGAAGGGCAGACTTTGGCCGAAGCGCAAGGACAGTTCGAGCATACCCATTCAACCCATCATAGCAGGTACGCAGATGCAGGCCAGCAAGCAGAGAAGGCCCCGGGTTGGCGTGAGCGCCTGCCTGCTGGGCGACACCGTCCGCTACGATGGCGGGCACAAGCGCAACGAGACCGTGCTCGCACTCGGGGAGGAACTCGAGCTTATTCCCCTGTGCCCGGAGTTCACCATCGGCCTCGGTATCCCGCGCCCGCCGCTCGCTGTGTTCCGGCAGCCCGATGGCCCACGCGTGCGCCAGCTCGAGGATCGGCGGGTGGATGTGACCGATGACCTGCGCGAGTTCGGTCACATGACGGCGTGGAAGGAACTGGACGGCTACATCCTCAAGGCCCGCTCGCCGAGCTGTGCAGCGGACGATGCCCCGCTGCTGGACGAGGCGGGGCAGGCCGTTGGCACCACGGCCGGCCTGTTTGCCCTGGCAATTCGAGAGGAAGACGCGGACGTGCCGATGATCAGCGAGGAGGCGCTGCAGGATTCGGAACGCCGTGAGGCCTTCCTCGCTGCGGTCAGGGCGCGGGCCGGGCGCGACCGGAGCCTTGCGCGCCTCCTGCAGACCCCGGATGACTGACTGCCCCGGTTTCGGCCTGCTGCTGATCGGCGACGAGCTGCTGCGCGGTACCCGGCAGGATGCCCACCTGCCGCACATGATAGAGCTGATGCGCCGCCACGGACAGGATATTCGCTGGGCGCACATGGTGGGTGACGACCGCGCTGAGATCGTCCGTACGCTGGACTGGAGCCGTCGGCAGCCCGAAATCGTGTTCTCGTTCGGCGGCATCGGTGCCACCCCGGATGACCAGACCCGGCAGGCCGCGGCCGAGGCCTGGGGCCTGCCCCTCGAGCCGCATCCCGAGGCGGTGGCGCTCATCGAAAGGCAGTTCGGCGAGGCGGCCCGTCCGCAGCGCATCCGCATGGCCGAGCTGCCGGCCGGGGCGCGCCTGATCCCGAACCCGGTGAACAATGTGCCCGGCTTTTCCCTCGACCGGCATCACTTCCTGCCCGGTTTCCCCGACATGGCCTGGCCCATGGCCGAATGGGTGCTGAAGGAGGAATACCCGCACTGCCTGGAAGGCCTGCCGGATACGGAATGGCGCATCCTCATCGAGGACACCCCGGAGAGCGACCTCATCCCGCTGATGGAATCGCTGCTGGAACGTCATCCGGGGCTACGCATCTCCTGCCTGCCCGATACCCGCCACCGGAGGCGGATCGACCTGGGCCTCAAGGGTGATGCCGTGACGGTCGGCGCGGCAGGCGGCGAACTGGTGCGGTGGCTGACGGAACAGGGCAAGGCCTGGAGGCCGGTTGAAGCGGACACACTGTAAACTGTAGTTTACAATTGACCTGCAGCTGCTAGGCTAGGGAGAGGCATGAAGCGTATCTACACAACGGAAGTGTTTCGGCGCTGGTTTCGCGCGTTGCAGGATCGTCAGGCAAGGAGGCGCATTCAGGCCCGGCTGGAATTGCACGGCCACTGTGGGGACTGCAAGCCCGTTGCATCCGGCGTCTTCGAGATGCGCATTCATTGTGGTCCGGGCTATCGCGTGTATTACATGCAGCGTGGCAATGAAATCATTGTCCTGCTGGTGGGTGGCAACAAGGCAAGCCAGAAGCGTGACATTGCCCGTGCCACGGAACTGGCCAGAGAGGTGAATGGGAACGATGAAGGTATCCGGGATTGAATTGGCACCCTGGGACAGTGCCGAATACCTGCAGGATGTCGAAGACATCCGGGAATATCTCCAGGCCTGCCTCGAGGAGGCCGGTGACGACCCGACCTTTGTCGCACATGCCCTGGGTGTGGTGGCCCGAGCCCGTGGCATGAGCGAACTGGCGCGCAGGACCGGGCTCAGTCGGGAAGGTCTCTACAAGGCCCTGTCGGAGAATGGCAACCCCAGCCTGGCCACCGTCCTCAAGGTACTCAAGGCATTGGGCCTCGAGATTCGTCTGGTACCCGCACAACACGACGCGGCCTGATTCCTAGGCCCTGACCAGGGTCCACAGGCCGATGGCAATGAAGCCCAGTCCGGCTACCCAGTGCAGGGCCCGTTCGCTGACATGCTGGGCAATCCAGCCGCCGGCGAGCACACCAAGGGCAGAGGTGGCGACCAGCGCTGCCGACGCCCCCAGAAAGACCAGCCAGCGGCTGACGTCGCGATCGGCGGCAAACAGCAGGGTGGCGAGCTGTGTCTTGTCTCCCAGCTCGGCGACGAATACGGTGGCAAACACCGTGGCAAGCAGTTTCCAGTCCATGCCGGGTTCTCCCGGATCGAGGGGGGCGCCAGTTTAGACAATCCCCGGTCGAGGAACAAATCACCCCGGAATGAGCCCTGCGCAAAAAGGCCGGGCTCTACAGCCCGGCCCCCAGGATCGGATCAAACGTACTGAGATACCCAGCGTACGATATCGGCCGGGCCCATGGCACCGGGCTGCTGGGCGACGACCTGTCCGCCCTTGAACACCATCAGCGTGGGAATGCTGCGGATGCCGTACTGGGCGGCAATGCCCTGCTCAACCTCGGTGTTCACCTTGGCCAGGCGAGCACGCGGTTCGAGCTGTGCCGCGGCCTGGGCAAAGGCCGGCGCCATCATCTTGCAGGGTCCACACCAGGGCGCC
>RFHG01000285.1 GCA_003696465.1 Gammaproteobacteria bacterium
GAAGACAGAAGTCAGAAGTCAGAAGTCAGAAGTCAGAGGTCAGAAGTCAGAGGTCAGAAGTCAGAGGTCAGAAGTCAGAGGTCAGAAGTCAGAAGTCAGAAGTCAGAAGTCAGAAGTCAGAGGTCAGAAGTCAGAGGTCAGAGGTCAGAGGTCAGAAGTCAGAAGTCAGAAGTCGGAAGTCGGAAGTCGGAAGTCGGAAGTCGGAAGTCGGAAGTCGTGGCGCGTGGCGCGTGACGCGTGGTGCGAAAGAGCAGGAGACAGAAGTCAGAGGTCAGTACGCTTCGCTGTCCGATGTCAGAAAAACCGGCCTCGAGCAGAGACGCCAGGGCGCAGAGAAAATACTTTTTTCCGCCCTCCGCCTTCTGCTCTTTCGCGCCTCTCACCACGCGCCACTTCTTCTGACGTCTGACGTCTGCGCGCCGAAGGTGCGCTCTCTCCGCGCGGGGCCGGTTTTTTTTGCCAGGTCTTGGTAAAAAATTACCAAAAAACCGAAAATCGTGGTAATCTTTTCCCGAACCTCATCGCATGGAGGGGGATAATGCGACGTCTTTCGGTTCTGGTTCTCTGCCTTGTTCTCTTCGGCTGTGCCGGGCACGGCCCGCGTTCTTCATCCGGATCTGTCCCCACCTCAGAACTTTCCGACATCACCGTGGCGGTGCTTCCCTTTGCCGGCAATGACGCCGTTGCCGCCGAGGGGGCGGCGGCGAATGTCGCGGCGGAGCTTGCGGCGCGTAGCGGCTGGACGCTGGTGGAGCGGGCCGAGCTGGAGCGGCTGCTCAAGGAGATCCGCCTGTCCCTTTCCGACCTGGTCGACCCGGCGCACGCGGTCGAAGCCGGGCGGTTTCTCGGCGCCCGCTACATGGTCTTTGGCAGCCTGCAGCAGCTTGAGGAGCGCGTTCGCCTGACCTGCCGCATGGTAGAGGTCGCGACCGGACGTATTGTCGCCGCCGCGTCCCTGTACGGCAGGCGGGAGGGGCAGTTTGACATGGAGCGCGAGGCGGCCCGCCGTCTGCTGGCGGGAGTCCGGCCATGAGGCACCTTGTCGGAATGGTGCTGCTCTTGCTGCTCACCAGCCTTCCGGCCATGGCCGCCGAGCCGGTGCTGGCAATCTATCCCTTTACCACCGGTGGCGTGGTGGAACCGGTGGGACGCGACCTGGCCGGGGCGCTTTCGGCGGTGGTAGCCGCGCGCGGCGGTATGGCGGTGGTTGAACGGGCCGAACTTGCGACCCTGGAAGCGGAACTTGAGCGCGGCGGTTCCGCCGCGGGACTGCGTGTTGCCGACCTGGTTCTGTCGGGCACCCTGGACTGCGGTTCGGATGATAGCTGCGTGGCCGAGGCGCGGCTGGTCGACCTGCGGCGGCGCACCCGGGTAACCCGGGTGGTGGCCCGCAACGACAGCCCGGCGGCGCTGGCGGAAGACCTGGTGGCGGGACTGGCGGAGGTGGTCGAACTTTTTTCCGCCTACAGGGAAAATCTTGACCAGGGTACAGCCGGCCCGGTTCCGTCGGCTGTCGCCGGGGAGCTGCCGGCGGCGCGCGAGGTGGATCTGAATTACCGGGGTGAAGACGCGCTCGATCGCCAGGTGCGCCGGGACGTGGAGCGCAATCGTCTGGCCCAGGGCGCCGGTTTCAAGGCCTTTACCGGCGTGCCGCTGTTCGGTCCCATGGCGGAGATGGCGCTGGGCGGCGAACTGGGACGCACGGCGCGCCGGCACCTGCGGCCGTCGACCCTGTCCTTTGCCGCCGGCATCGCCTCGGGACTGCTTTCGTGGATGTTCTTCGACGGCGGCAGCGACCGGGGCGGGGGCCTGACCGCCGGTTTCAGCCTGTTTTTTTTCTACAACGGCTACCGCCTGCGGGTGGCGGAAAACCGCAGGGCGCGGCTCGAGAGCCTGCACGGCGGAGCTGATCCAGAGGGAAGGGGGAGTGAGCGATGACAGTCTTGTGGATGCGAAGATTGGCACTTCTGGCCCTGGCCGGAGCAGTGGTCCTGGTGGCGGCCTGCAGCGCGACGCGTCTGCCCGGCAGCGAAAAGATCGTGGAGACCTCGGGAGGCGATCGGCCCGACTGGGTGGTCGAGGTGCCCGAGGATGCTGACGGGCTGATGTTTTTCCGCGGCTTCAAGACCAAGGCGGTGACCCTGGAAGGGGGGATGACCGACGCGCGCGAGAATGCCACCCGGCAGGTGATCGAGATGATCGAGCAGCGGGGCCGGGCCGACTATTCCAACGTCCGGGTCGAGCGGGGCATCCCCGAGACCGATGCCGACATCGGCAGCATTATCGAGGACGGCCTGAAGATTCTTGCCGACAACGTCATCAGGGGTGTCAAGGAGCGCGAGGTCTTTTTTGAGAAAGTCGAGGTCTTTACCGGGTCGGAGCTGAAGTATTACTACAACGTCTACTCCCTGGTCGCCCTGCCTGAGAGCGAGTACCAGATCGCCATGCGGCGTTCGATCGAGGCCATGAAGGCCCGCGCCCGTGAGGCCAACAATGCCCGCGCCGAGGCCTTTCTCGACGAGCTGAACCGCCGTTTCTATGGGGACGAGGCGAAGCCGCGCTAGGCTGTTTCGGCGCGCCGGCGCGTGCGGGCTGGTTCTGCTGTGGCTGGCGGCCTGTGCCCAGACCCCGGGGGCGGTCGCGAGCAGGCCGAAACCGCCCGGCTGGATCGCCCGGGTGCCGCTCGAGGACAGCCGTTATCTCTTTTTTCGCGCCGCCCGTACCGGGGCTCCCAGCCTCGAAGCGGCCGAGCATGACGCCTTTCAGGCGGCTGTGCGCCAGATCATCGAACTGCTGGGGCAGGAGGGGGTCGTCTATTACGCCAGCGAGCGCGATGCCCTCGTCACGCGCATCACCGACCGGCTGACCCTGTCGGCCCGGGGGCAGGTGCGCGGGGCCAGGCTGGTGGAACTCTATTACGTGGTCCGGCCGCTGGCATCCGGCGACCGGGTGTACGATGCCTGGGTGCTGGCGCGCTGGCCGCGCGAGGAGCTTGCCCGCGAGCGGGAACGCTACCGGCGCTGGCTGGAGGACCTGTACCAGCGCTGGATCGCCTGCGCGCGTCGGGAGCAGGCCCGGCCCGACGCCGATCCGCGTCGGGAACTCGCCCGGCTGGGTGTCTGCGACGCGCTGCTGAAGCAGCTGCCCGACTCGTACGTGAGCGAACGTGGCGACGGCGTTGAACTGCGTTCCTGGCTGGCGGCGGAGCTGAGGAGACAGGCACGCGGCGACCGGATTTACCGGCTTGAACTGACAGGCGATGTCGGGGCCGGTGACCGTCTGCCGCTGTCGGAGCTGGATGCCGAACTGCAGCGCCTCGATTTCTCCCGAAATGACAGCGAGCCCCGCTACCGTCTGAGTCTTGATCTGCGGGCGGGCGAAGCGCGCTCCAACCTCGGGCTGCTGACCAGCGTGCGTGTCAGCCTGAAGCTGCGGCTGGATGACCTGGTCGGGGACCTTCCCCCGGTGGAACGCCAGGTGGTGCAGGCCGGTTTCGGTACCAATGCCGGCCGGGCGCGCGAGGATGCCATCCGGCGCGCGGTACGGCAGCTGGCGGCGAGTCTGGCAGCCGTGCTTGGGCAGTCCGGCGCCGGTTTGGGAACCGGCCGGGCCACCCGGAGCCAATCAGACTGACGCCCCGTCCGTCCCCGGTGTCACTCCTTCTTCCCCCGAAATCCATCCATCGGCCGGGCCCCTTCCTTGCGGTAGGCGGTGCCCTGGAACAGGGCGACGGTTGTGCCGTCCTGGCTGATGCGCACCTGGTAGGTGCCGAGCTTGCGGTTGCAAAAAAGGTTTCAATGTTTCGACAGGATTCAATGTTGTGACTTGACCGTCAGAAAAAGTGTGTTTTTTGAAATAGGTGGCACAATAGGTGGCACATAGAAAGTATTTGGGGCGGACATCTGAGATGGTTGCCACTCGGTTGTCACCCAAAAGTGACCACCAAATGAGACATCGCTGGTGCGAACGCACTGCTTGATACAAAGCAAGGTAGTACATATCGTCCTCGGAGTCTGTCAGCTAACCTGGGGGCTGTGCGGCCGAACCCTGAGCGCCCTCTACCGCGAGGCGGTGCAGTTTGACGAGGAAGCGGCCATCTCTGCCATGGAGAGGGCCGAAACAGACGGCGAAGCCGCCGCAAGACTTTGGGACATTGTCAACGGAGGACGCGATGAAGGACAGATACCGGCAGATCGTGGAACACTGCAAGGCGACACCCAACCCGAGACGGAAGCAGAAGGACAACTGGGTGGTTCCGATCAACAGGGCGAAGAAGGAGAGCCAGGACGAGCAGACGGATTCCTGACCGAACCTGGCGACCAGACGGCCATCCTCAGCAGGCCGCCATTGACCGGCACTTTGAGAGCCGTGAGGACGGAGGAGGAGCGCAACGAGAAGCTGGACGCGCTGCTGGAGACGATGCGCAAGGCGAATGAACTGGACGAAGAACTCGGGATGGAAGTGGAGTAGTTCATGAAACGCAACTGTCGGTTGCTCTACCTGCCGGCC
>RFHG01000286.1 GCA_003696465.1 Gammaproteobacteria bacterium
AATTCGCCGTAGGAGTTGGTCTTCAGGTAGAGCGGGCAGGCGGCCACGAGGCGCGTGCCGGAATACACCAGCAGGTGGCGGGGCTGCCAGCCCCAGGGCTGCAGGCAGTCGCCCTGTTCCAGCGCGTGCAGGAAGGCGTGTCGCAGGAATGGCGAACCCTGCAGGTCGAGCCGGTCCCAGGCCGCGGGATCGACCCCTTCGAGGCCGTCCCGCAGCTCGATGCGCAGGGGCTCGCTGCCGGCCTGCGCCACGGGCAGTCCTACTCCTGCTCCTCCAGGAAGCGCTCGGCGTCCAGTGCGGCCATGCAGCCGGTACCGGCCGAGGTGATGGCCTGGCGATAGACATGGTCCATGACATCGCCGGCGGCGAAGACACCGGGCACACTGGTGGCGGTGGCGTTGCCGTTGGTACCGGACTGGACCTTGATGTAGCCGTTTTCCATCTCCAGCTGGCCCTGGAAGATTTCGGTGTTGGGCTTGTGTCCGATGGCGATGAAGACGCCCTGCAGCTCGATCTCTCGGGTCTCGCCGGTCTTGACGTTGCGGATGCGCATCCCGGTGACACCGGTATCGTCACCCAGCACCTCGTCCAGCACGGAATCGAGCTCGAGCTTGATCTTGCCTTCCTCGACCTTCTTGAAGAGCTGGTCCTGGAGGATCTTCTCGGCCCGGAACTGGTCTCGGCGGTGGACGAGGATGACCTCCGAGGCAATGTTCGACAGATAAAGGGCCTCCTCGACCGCGGTGTTGCCACCGCCGATGACGGCCACACGCTGGTTGCGGTAGAAGAAGCCGTCGCAGGTGGCACAGGCCGAGACGCCGCGGCCCATGAACTTCTGCTCCGATTCCAGGCCCAGATACATGGCCGAGGCGCCGGTGGCGATGATCAGGGCATCGCAGGTGTACTGTCCGGAGTCGCCCTTGAGAGAGAACGGGCGGCTGGAGAGATCGACCTCGTTGATCTGGTCGAAGACGATGTCGGTGCCAAAGCGCTCGGCATGCTTGCGCATGCGTTCCATCAGCTCCGGCCCCTGGACGCCCTCGTGGTCGCCGGGCCAGTTGTCGACATCAGTGGTGGTGGTGAGCTGGCCACCCTGCTGCAGCCCGGTGACGAGTACCGGCTCGAGGTTGGCGCGCGCCGCATAGACAGCAGCGGTATACCCGGCAGGGCCGGAGCCCAGGATCAGAACGCGACAGTGCCTGGCTTCACTCATGGACAATCTCCGTGTTGGCTTGGGCCATCAGAGTAAGGCCCGGTGATGACTTTTCAAGTCGATGGACTGCGCGCATGATACGTCATGGAGAAGGTGTGCAGCAAAACAACCGGAGCAGGGTGATGAAAATCGGCATTCCAAGGGAAGTGAAACCGCTCGAGGGGCGGGTCGCGCTGGTGCCAGAGGCCTGTGGTGATCTGGTGCGGGCAGGGCACACGGTTCATGTGGAGGCGGGCGCCGGTCTGGCTGCCGGCTATGCCGACGAGGCCTATGTGGCCCATGGTGTCCGGCTTTGCCCGGATGCGGCGAGTCTCTATGCCGAGGCCGAACTGGTGGTCAAGGTCAAGGAACCGTGGGGGCCGGACCTGGATCATCTGCGGCGCGACCACCTGCTGTTCTGTTTCCTGCACCTTGCGGCCGAGCCGGAGCTGGCACGCCGGTTGATGGACATCGGCCTGACCGCCATCGGCTTCGAAACTGTGATACGCGATGGCGACCTGCCGTTGCTGGCACCCATGAGCATCATTGCCGGGCGAATTGCTGTCCAGCAGGCTGCAGTACTGCTGATGCGCCCTGCAGGCGGACGTGGCGTGCTGCTGGGAGGGCTTGGCGGGGCAGGCCGCGGCCGTGTGGTGGTGCTGGGAGCCGGCCATGCCGGAGGCGCGGCGGCCCTGCTGGCGGCGGACATGGGGGCCCGGGTCACGGTGCTGGATATTGATCGTGCCCGCCTGCAGCGGTTTCATGAACTGCGTCCGGGCATTACGGCGCTGCATGCCTATCATGAGCGTATTCGGGAACAATGTGCCGGAGCGGATCTGCTGGTGGGCGCCGTGCTGCGCCCGGGGCACCGGGCCCCGCATCTGGTCACGGAAGACATGGTGCGCGCCATGCCGGAGGGGAGCGTGGTCGTGGATATCTCCATCGACCAGGGCGGCTGTGTGGAGACGGCACGCCCCGTGACCTGGGAAGCGCCGGTCTATCGGGTTCATGGGGTGCAGCACCTCTCGGTGACC
Organism: Gammaproteobacteria bacterium; assembly: GCA_003696465.1. Lineage (GTDB taxonomy): Bacteria > Pseudomonadota > Gammaproteobacteria > J044 > J044 > J044. The sequence continues at coordinate 2,227 of RFHG01000286.1, forward strand.
AACCTGCCCGGGGCCGTTCCGCGCACCGCCTCTCAGGCATTGTCCTCGGCGCTGCTGCCGGAGGCAAGGCGTATCGCCGACGGGAACTGGGAAGCCGATGAAGCCCTGCGCGGGGCCATCAATGTCGCGGGCGGGGAGGTCGTGCATCCGGCCGTCAGGGCCGATCTGGGCTTGTGAGCTTTACTTGCTGTTATTCATGTATAATCAGAGTATTATAAAACCTACCTGAGAAAGACTTTAAGCTTTGGCAAAGGCGAAACAGGCAAAACCCAGAACATCGGCGGGCAAGCCGCTTGGCACCCAGGTCAGTCGCGGCCTGCGTGAGGGCGCATTGTGGATCCTGCTCGCCATCGCGGTGTTCCTGGTCATCGCGCTGGTCAGCTACGACCCGCGTGATCCGGGCTGGTCGCATGTGGGTGGTACAGGTGAAGTGCGCAATCTTGCCGGGCCTGTGGGGGCCTGGTTTGCCGATGTCTTTTATTACCTGTTTGGCTATCTGGCCTTCCTGGCCCCGGGCATCGTGGCCTACAGTGGCTGGCTTATCTACCGCGGGCGCGAGGGCACCGGCGAGCTCGACCTGCGCACCCTGGGCATACGCTGGGCCGGTTTCCTGCTGACGCTCGCTTCCGGGTGCGGTCTGGCCACACTGCATTTCACGAAGGGCGTTCTGCCGCTTAATGCCGGGGGCATTCTTGGCGACCTGGTCGGGACGGGGATGGTCGCGGCCACCAGCTTCGTTGGCGCTACGGTATTGTTGCTGGCCGTCTTCCTCGCAGGTGTGACGCTGCTGACCGGGCTGTCCTGGTTCCAGGTCATGGACTGGGTGGGCGCCGGGGTGTTCTGGCTCGGCCGAAAGGTGCATTCAATCTGGGCGGGCTGGCGTGAACGCCGGATGGGGCGTGAGGTTGCGCGCGAACGCGAGGAGAAGATCGAGCGCGAGCGCAGGAAACCGCGCAGGAAACCCCGTATCGAGCCGGTCATCAGCAAGCCGGAGATCAGCGAACGGGTGGAGCGCGAAAAGCAGATTCCCCTGTTCGAGGCGCCGGCCAACTCCGAGCTGCCCAGCCTGGCGCTGCTCGATCAGCCCACTGGCGAGCATCATGGCTACTCGGAAGCGGCCCTGGAGGCCATGTCGCGCCAGGTGGAACTGAAGCTGGCCGATTTCGGCATCGAGGTGCAGGTGGTCGAGGTGCATCCGGGGCCGGTTATTACCCGTTTCGAGATGCAGCCTGCACCCGGGGTCAAGGTCAGTCGCATCAGCAATCTGGCCAAGGATCTCGCGCGGGCGCTTTCGGTGGTGAGCGTGCGCATCGTCGAGGTCATTCCGGGCAAGTCCACGGTCGGGCTCGAGATCCCCAACGAGCAGCGCGAAATGGTCATGCTGAGCGAGATTCTCAGTTCCAGCGAGTACGATCGCTCCGGCTCTCCGCTTACCCTGGGGCTTGGCAAGGACATCAGCGGGCGTCCGGTAGTGGCCGATCTGGCCAGGATGCCGCACCTGCTGGTGGCGGGCACCACCGGCTCGGGCAAGTCGGTGGGCGTCAACGCCATGCTGCTCAGCCTGCTCTACAAGGCCACCGCCCAGGAGGTCCGCCTTATCCTGGTGGACCCGAAGATGCTGGAACTCAGCGTGTACGAGGGCATTCCGCATCTGCTCACGCCGGTGGTTACCGACATGAAGGATGCCGCCAATGCCCTGCGCTGGTCTGTGGGCGAGATGGAGCGGCGCTATCAGCTCATGTCGAAGCTCGGTGTGCGCAACATCGGCGGGTTCAACCGCAAGGTGCAGGAGGCCATCGACCGCGGAGAACCGATCCCGGATCCCCTGTACAAGCCCGAGGAGGCCCTGGACCCTTCCGCTCCGCCGCCAACGCTGCAGCCCTTGCCCTATATCGTCATCGTGATCGACGAGTTTGCCGACCTGATGATGGTGGTGGGCAAGAAGATCGAGGAGCTCATCGCCCGGCT
>RFHG01000287.1 GCA_003696465.1 Gammaproteobacteria bacterium
AGGTAGTTGCTGGTGGCGCCCAGATTCATGCTCACGCCGGCCTGAGCAGCCGCGCTGGCAAACAGGGCACCGGCAATGGCGGTAGAGAGGAGGGTCTTTTTCATCATGGGTCAATCTCCCGGTTGAGGTTGCAGTTGCAGATTGGTGATTCACCGCCTCCCCTTTCAATTCTCGTGCCAAAATGCAAGAATCTCGAATAATCAAAAAGTTAGTCAAATCCCGAATGGGCCGCTTCGTCCTGCTACAATGCAGGACAGGTCCCTGGCGCACCGATGTGGTGAAAGCGCACCATATTGGTGCGCATATGAACGACATTGCACTCCGGAGGTGCGCCATGCCCCTGAATCCTTCCCAGATCGATCGGCTCGTTCGTGATGTCATCGACCGCCTGCCTCGGATGGAGTCGGCCCTGGCCGATGACCTGCAGCGCAACCTGCGCGCCCTGCTGGAGGCCCGGCTTGCGCGCATGGACCTGGTGAGTCGAGAGGAATTCGAGGTGCAGAAGGCCGTGCTGGAAAAGACCCGTGCCCGGTTGCGGGAACTGGAGCAGCGCCTGGCCGTACTGGAGAATGTGGCCGATTCAAACCCGCATCAGGAGTCGTGATCCATGGCCCGTACCCCTTCCACCATGCTTGAACTGGGCACCCCGGCACCCGATTTCTGCCTGCCCGAACCCGCCACCGGCAACACCGTCTGCCTGGGCGACTTCGCCGACAAGCCGGCCCTGCTGGTGGCCTTCATCTGCAATCACTGCCCCTATGTCATTCACATTCGGGATGCCTTTGCACAGATGGCGCGCGAGTACGCCGATCGCGGACTGCAGGTGGTCGCCATCAACAGCAACGATGCCGAAAACTATCCCGACGACAGCCCGGAGAAGATGGCCGAGGCGGTGCGTGAACACGGCTACGTCTTCCCCTACCTCTATGACGAAAGCCAGGAAGTGGCCAAGGCCTACCGTGCCGCCTGCACCCCGGACTTCTTCCTCTTTGGTCCCGACCGCACCCTGTATTACCGTGGCCAGTTCGACGATGCCCGCCCGCGCAACGAGGAGCCGGTCACCGGCCACGACCTGCGCCAGGCCATCGAGGCCCTGCTGGCCGGACAGCCGGCACCGGCCGAGCAGAAGCCGAGCCTGGGCTGCAACATCAAGTGGAAGCCGGGCAACGAACCGGATTACTACGGCTGAGTACGGCGGAATGAAGCTGGTCCATGCCCGCGGGCACGACATCGACACGCTCGTGGCACACTGTCGCGAGGGGCTGGGCCCGGGGCACTGGCCCCTGGCCCTGCTGTTTGTCAGTGACGCCCTGGCACCGCACCTGCCGCTGCTGCTGGCCGAACTCAAGCTGGCCACCGGTATCCCGCACTGGGCCGGATCGGTAGGCATGGCCGTGCATGCCACCGGAGCCGAATACTATGACGAACCGGCGCTCGCCCTGCTGGCGCTCGACATGGATGACGACAGCTTTCGCATCCTGCCGTCGATCAAGGCCCACCCGGAAACGCCGCTGGCTCCGATCCTCCCCTGGCTGCAGGAACAGGCACACTGTTTCGGGCTCATCCATGCCGACCCCGGCAATCCGCTGACCCCGGACCTGATCGGCAACCTGCCCCGCTTCCTGCCCGATCCGCTCGTCATCGGCGGCGTGACCTCCAGCCGCACCGAACCCTGGCAGATCGCCGACGAGCCCGTGCATGGCGGACTCTCCGGCGTGCTCTTCGGCGAGGGCGTGTGTGCCATGGCCAGCCACAGCCAGGGCTGCATGCCCATCAGCCAGGTACACGAAATCACCCGGGCCGAACGCAACCTGGTCATCGAGCTGGATGGCCGGCCGGCGCTGGAGGTCTTCCGTGAGGATATCGGCGACCTGCTGGCCCGTGACCTGTCACGCGTGGCCGGCTTCATCTTCGCCGCACTGCCGGTCGAGGAGCCCGGCGCCGGCACCGGGCGCGACTATCTGGTGCGCAACATCGTCGGCATCGACGAACACCAGCAATTACTGGCCATCGGCGACCTGGTCCAGCCGGGGCAGCGGCTCATGTTCGCGCGCCGCGATGCCAATACCGCGCGCGAGGATCTGCTGGCCATGGTCGACGAGCTGCTCGAACGCCTGCCCGGCCCGCCGCGGGCCGGCGTCTACTACGCCTGCCTCGGCCGGGGCCGGGAGATGTTCGGCACCGCCGGCGCCGAAATGGCTTTGCTCAGGGAGCGCCTCGGCGACCTGCCCATTGCCGGTTTCCAGGCCAATGGCGAGATCCACAACGGCAGGCTCTACGGCTTTACCGGCGTGCTCGGTCTGTTCTGCTGAGGCACGCCCCTCAAAACCCCGTCATGCCCATGAAACATGGGCTATAGTCAGGTGAAAAAACAACCAAACCATCTTGCCACCACGGATTCGGCCATGCTCGAGCGTATCCCGCACCTGATCCTGCTGCTGTTGGGCCTGCTGGTCGCATCCTGGGCCCAGGCCGGCAGCCGCCTGATCGATCCGGAAGGGCTCGAGGCCCTGCGCCAGCAGGCCGGAAACCGCCTGGTCATCCTTGATGCACGCGCACGCGAGGCATACCTCAAGGGTCACCTTCCCGGGGCACGCCATCTCAGTGCCCTCGAGGCCTTCTCGCGCGAGGACGGTACCAACCTGCTGCCTCCCGTCAATCGGCTGCAGGCACTCCTGCGCGCCCGCGGGGTCAGCAACGACAGCGTGGTGGTGCTCTACGACAACGGCGAGAACTACCTGGCCGCCCGACTGCTGTGGATGCTGGACGTACTCGGCCATGAGGACAACCGGCTGCTCAATGGCGGCCTCTACAGCTGGCGGGCCGCAGGCATGCCGCTGGAAGAGGGCGAGCCGCCGGCCGTACAAGGCGACAACTTCGTGCCCAGCGTGCAGCCCGAACGGCTGGCCACCAAGCTGACCGTGCGCCTGGCCATGGAGAACCCGGCACTGCTGCTGCTTGATGTCCGCAGCCCGCAGGAATACGCCGGCGAGAAGAAGCTCCCCGACGTGCCGCGCGCCGGCCACATCCCGGGCGCCCTCAACCTGCCCTGGACGCGCAATCTGGTCGGCGAGGGTGAGCTCGGCCCCATCAAGCCCCGCGAGGCCCTGCGCAGCCTCTATGGCCAGCTGCCGAAGGACCGGCGCATCATCACCTATTGCCACCTGGGCGGCCATTCCGCCATGGCCTACCTGATTCTGCGCGAACTGGGCCATGACGTGGCGGTATACGACGGCTCCTGGTACGAGTGGTCACACGACCCGCGCCTGCCGGCGGCCACGGACGGGGAGTAGGCCGTGTTCCTGCACCGCCTGCCCCTGCGCCTGCGTTTCATACTCGTTATCCTGCTGGTGACCGCCATCATCCTGGCACTGGCCATCGGCGGCATGGCCCAGGTGGCCCTGAAACTGGCCGAATCCCAGGGCGAGACCCGATTGCAGCAGATCATGGGCGTGCTCAGCCAGGATCTGATCCGCGCCGAGGTGTTCGCCGACCCTTCGGACACCGCCAACCTGATGCGCAAGCTGCGCAGTTTTACCGGCCTGCATCACCTCTACCTGTTCCGCAATGACGGGACCGCAGTGCTGGCCTACCATGCCCCGGGCCAGCCCGAGCCACGGCAGGCACCGGCAGCCAATGGGCCGGCACTCACTGCACATGGAGGGTATCTCGTCGCGCGCCAGCCCCTGCGCTTCGAGGGCCAGAACCATGGCATCGCCTGGATGGAGCTGGAGCGCCCCGAGCCCCGGGCCCTGCTGCTCCGGATGCTGCGTGACAGCGGCTGGCTGGTGCCGCTGCTCCTGCTCGTGGCCTGGTATCTTGCGGCGCGGCTGCAACGCCCGCTGACCGCACCCATCATGGACCTCACCCGCTTCCTGCAACAGGTGGCACGACGCGGCGACTACAGTCGGCGCATCCACACCCGCGAAGGACACGAGCTGGGCGAGCTCTACCAGGGGGTCAATGCCCTGCTCGAGACCATAGAGCAGACGCGAGATGCCCTTTATCGCCATTCCGAACAGCTCGAACGCACCCTGCAGGCCATCACCGACGGTATCCTCACCCTGGATCGCAACGGACAGATCGTCACCGCCAACGCCGCGGCGCGCCGTCTGCTGGGCCTGGCCGATGTCTCCGACGAGGACCTGCCCTCGGCCGATGCCGTCTGTCTGCTGCGGACAGACGACCCCGAGCCGCTGGCCCTGCCGGGCCTGATCGCAGGGCTGCCGGAGGGTGGGAGGCTCGGCGACCTGCGGCTGTGCCGGCCGGATGGCAGCCAGCAGCCCGTTGAAGTGCAGCTCACCACCCTGCACGATGCGCGCGGGGCGTGCGACGGCTGGCTGCTCACCCTGACCCCGATCAGCGAAGAACAGCAGTTGCGCCAGCAGATCGAGCAGCTGGCCCGGATCGACCGCCTCACCGGGCTGATGAATCGCAGCGCCTTCGAGCGCCGTCTCGAGACCCTGCTCGCCGAGGGTGTGCGGCTGCAGGTCCTGCATCTCGACATCGACCGCTTCAAGCTCGTCAACGAGACGGCAAGCCACAGCGAGGGGGATCGGCTGTTGCGACAGCTCGGTGCCCTGCTGGCCAGCCGCATGCCGGAGCGGGCCCTCCTCGCCCGTCTGGGCAGCGACGAGTTCGGTGTGCTGATACCGGACATGACCGAGGACGAACTGCGCCCCTTTCTGGAGCACCTGCTGCGCAGCGTGAGGCAGTTCGAATACCACATCCACGGCCAGCGCCTGCCGATCACGCTCTCCATCGGTGTGGCCACCGCCAATGGCCAGACCGATCTCGCCACCCTGCTGCGCAATGCCGACACCTCGCGCCAGATCGCCAAGCAGGCCGGCGGCAATCGCTATCACATCTACCGTGCCAACGACGAACGCCTGATCGAACACCAGAACGAGCTGATGCTCTATTCGCGCCTGGTGGAGGCGCTGGAACAGCGCCGCATCGAGCCCTGGTTCCAGCGCATCGTCCCCCTGCAGCCGCAACGCGAGGGGGAGTGGCACATCGAGGTCTTGTCGCGCCTGCTCTGCGCCGACGGCAGCCTGCTCTCTCCGGCCCTGTTCGTACCTGTTGCCGAGCGCTATCGTCTGGCCCCCGCTTTCGACCGCCTGGTGATCGAGGCGGTGTTCGACTGGTTCCGGCGCCACCCGCAGCAGGCCCTGCGCATGCACAAGGTCTCGATCAACCTCAGCGGCCAGTCGCTCGACGACCCGCAGGTAGCCGAAACCATCGAACAGCAACTCGCACGCGGGCCCCTGCGCGGGGCGCAGATCTGCTTCGAATTCACCGAGACGGCGGCCATCCAGAGCCTGGATGCTGCGGTCAGCCTGATGGACAGCCTGCGCCGGCACGGCTGCCAGTTCTCGCTCGACGACTTTGGCACCAGCATGTCCTCGCTGGCCTACCTCAAGCAGTTCCCGGTCGACTATCTCAAGCTCGACGGAAGCTTCGTGCGCGACATCGAACACGATGCCATCGACTTTGCCCTGGTGCGCGCCTTCAACGACATCGGCCACACCCTGGGGATGCGCACCATTGCCGAGTTCGTCGAAAACGACACCATCCGCAACATGCTGGCAAGCATCGGCATCGACTTCGTACAGGGCTACGGCATCCACAAGCCGGAACCGCTCGACCGGCTGGCTCCGGAACAGGCCAACCAGGCGGCTTGATGGGCCCCGCGCCCTGTGCCAGAGTGCGTCCCAAAAGAGGGAGCCGCCATGCAATACCGTCCACTGTCCGACACCGGCATCGAAGTCAGCGCCCTGTGCCTCGGCACCATGACCTTCGGCAAGCAGAACAGCGAGGCCGAGGGCCATGCCCAGCTCGACCTGGCCGTCGAGCGCGGGGTCAACTTCATCGATACCGCCGAGCTCTATCCGGTGCCGCCCGAGGCCGAGACCCAGGGGCGCACCGAGTCCATCATCGGCAGCTGGCTGGCGAAACGCCCCTCGATGCGCGAGCGGCTCGTCCTTGCCACCAAGGTGGCCGGCCCGGCCGACTGGATTCCCTGGATCCGGGGCGGCTCCGGACTCGACCGGCAGCACGTCCGCGCCGCCATCGAGGGCAGCCTCGAGCGCCTTGGCACCGATTACATCGACCTCTACCAGGTGCACTGGCCGGCCCGGCAGACCAACTTCTTCGGCCAGCTCGGCTACAGCTGGCCGGAACAGGATGAGGCCACCCCCATCGCCGAGACCCTGGAGGCCCTGGCCGAGCTGGTGGACGAGGGCAGGGTGCGCCATATCGGTGTCTCCAACGAGACGCCCTGGGGCGTGCACAAGTGGCTGCGCCAGGCCGAACGGCTGGGACTGCCGCGCATCGTCAGCATCCAGAACCCGTACAACCTGCTCAACCGCAGCTACGAGGTGGGGCTGGCCG
>RFHG01000288.1 GCA_003696465.1 Gammaproteobacteria bacterium
CTGGTGCAACAGGGCACCACGCCACACCAGCGTGTCTGGCGCGCCACCCTCGAGACCCTGCCGCAGGTGGTGGCCGAGAACGACATCAAGCCGCCGACCCTGATCATTGTGGGTGAAGTGGTGGGCCTGCAGGACAAGCTGCAGTGGTTCGAGCCGATGATCGACGCGGATACCCCCACGTCGAGTTTCACCGGCAGCCGCGAGACGATCTGACCGGCGTCAATCCAGCCGTTCTGCCGCCTGTGTTAGAATGCGCGCCGATCCGCCCGCGTGGCGTCCCGAATTCACTTCGCAGCACGAGGTAAGTGCGTGTCCAACAAGAAGATTCGTGAAACGATGACCCAGTCCTCCTTTGATCGGGAGGATCTGCTCCGCTGTGGCCATGGAGAGCTGTTTGGCCCCGGCAACGCCCAGTTGCCGACTCCGAACATGCTGATGATGGACCGCATCACGCATATCGCCGATCATGGCGGGCGTTTCGGCAAGGGCGAGGTCATCGCCGAGCTGGACATCAAGCCCGATCTCTGGTTCTTCGAATGCCATTTTCCGGGCGATCCGGTCATGCCGGGTTGTCTCGGCCTGGATGCCCTGTGGCAGATGGTCGGCTTCTTCCTCGGCTGGAGCGGCTATCCCGGCAAGGGCAGGGCGCTGGGGGTGGGCGAAGTCAAGTTCACCGGCCAGATCCTGCCCACGGCCAAACAGGTCCGCTATCACGTGCACATGAAGCGGGTGCTCGCGCGCAGTCTCATTCTTGGCATTGCCGATGGCTCCGTCGAGGTGGACGGGCGCGAGATCTATGTGGCCAACGGGCTGCGCGTGGGCCTGTTCACCTCCACCGACGACTTCTGAGTTCAGCGACATGAGAAGAGTGGTCATCACCGGCTACGGAATCGTTTCCTGTATTGGAAACGACCGTGACAGCGTGGTCGAGTCGCTCCGGGAAGGGCGCTCCGGCATCCGCTTCAGGGAGGAATACAAGGAAATGGGCATGCGCAGCCATGTGGCGGGCAGCATCGACCTCGATCTGGAGGCGCATATCGATCGCAAGGTGCTGCGCTTCATGGGGCCTGCGGCCGGCTATGCCTATGTGGCAGCCCTGCAGGCCATCGAGCATGCGGGCCTCGAGGAGGCGGAAGTCTCCAATCCGCGCACCGGGATTATCATGGGTTCGGGCGGCGCTTCCTCCATGAATCAGGTGGAGGCCGCGGACATCCTGCGCGAGAAGGGCATCAAGCGGGTGGGGCCGTTCCGGGTGCCCCGGGTCATGAGCAGTACGGTCTCGGCCTGCCTGGCCACTCCGCTGAAGATCAAGGGTGTCAACTATTCCATCAGCTCCGCCTGTGCCACCAGTACCCATTGTATCGGGGCCGCGGTGGAACAGATCCAGTGGGGCAAGCAGGATGTGATCCTGGCCGGTGGCGGCGAAGAGGAGCACTGGACCCTGAGCATGCTGTTCGACGCCATGGGTGCGCTTTCCACCAAGTACAACGAGACGCCGGAGACGGCCTCGCGCCCGTATGACGCGACCCGCGATGGTTTCGTTATCGCCGGCGGTGGCGCCGCCCTGGTGCTGGAGGAATACGAGCATGCCAGGGCACGGGGTGCCAACATCCTGGCCGAAGTGGTGGGCTATGGTGCCACATCAGACGGATATGACATGGTGGCCCCGTCCGGCGAGGGTGCGGTACGCTGCATGCAGCAGGCCCTGGCCACCGTCGACACGCCCATCGACTACATCAACAGTCACGGGACCAGCACTCCGGTCGGAGACACGAAGGAGCTGGAGGCCATTGGCGAGGTCTTTGGCGACGCCATTCCGCCGATCAGTTCCAGCAAGTCGCTGACCGGCCATTCGCTCGGTGCGGTTGGCGCACAGGAAGCGATCTACTGCCTGATGATGATGGAGGAGGGCTTCATTCATGCCTCTGCCAACATCACCGAGCTGGATGAAAAAGCGCAGGGGTTCCCGATTGTCACCGAGCGACGGGATGGCGTCGAACTCAACACCGTAATGACCAACAATTTCGGCTTCGGTGGCACTAATGCCACGCTGGTGCTGCGCAAGGCGGACTGAATCATGTCCACGGTGAGCGAGGCCCCGCAGGGCCTCGCTGCCGTCCTGGCCCTGTTGCGTCCACGGCACTGGGTCAAGAACCTGTTTGTTCTGGCCGGCATCCTGTTTGGACATGACTGGTTCGATGCCAGGCTGTGGCAGCAGGTCGTGCTGCTGTTCTTCGGCTTTTCCTTCACCGCCAGCGCGGTCTATGCCTTCAATGACATTGCCGACCGCGCCCGCGACCGGAATCACCCGCGCAAACGCCTGCGCCCGGTCGCCAGCGGCGCGCTCTCGGTCCGGCAGGCGGGCATGATCGGTGTGGCCAGTCTTGCCCTGGGGCTGCTGCTGTCATGGTGGGCCTCGCCACAGGCGCTGGCGCTGGTGGTCATCTATCTGTTCATCAACCTGGCCTACAGCGGCGGACTGAAGCATGTCGTGATTCTCGATGTCTTCATCATCGCCATCGGCTTCATGCTGCGCATCCTGGCCGGTACGATCGGCATCGGCATCCCGGCTTCGCAGTGGCTGCTGGTGTGCGGTTTCATGCTGACGCTGTTCCTTGGCTTTGCCAAGCGCCAGGCCGAACTGATGGCCCTTGGAGAGGGACAGGATCACCGTCAGGTACTGGAGGAATACACGCCGCAATTGCTGGACCTGATGCTCGGGGTGACGGCTGCTGCGACCATCATGGCCTACAGTCTCTATACCCTGAGTCCGCAAACGGTGCAGGCGCATGGCACGAGTGCGCTCATCTACACCGTGCCGTTCGTCGCCTATGGCATTTTCCGTCACCTCTATCTGTTGCATCGCCGCGGGCGGGGTGACGACCCGGCACTGGACCTGCTGCGTGATCCTCAGATGCTGCTGACGGTGCTGGCCTGGCTGCTGGTGACGTTATGGCTCATTGCCGCGCCCTGAACTCTCCGTGCTCCGGCAGCCAGCGATCCACCGGCAGCGCGGGATCGACCTGCCAGCGGCCCTCGGGGCCCGGCAATTCGCAATAATGGTCCAGCAGTTCGGCGAAGTCCCTGCGCGGAATGGCGCGCGCACCCAGAGAGGCCAGGTGTTCGGTTTCCATCTGGCAATCGATGAGACCGAATCCCCACTGCTGAAGATGACAGACCAGGGTGGCGAAGCCCGCCTTGGAGGCATCCGGTACGCGGCTGAACATGGACTCCCCAAAGAAGGCCCGGCCAATGGCCACGCCGTACAGGCCGCCGATGAGTCGGTGATCCGGGTCGTAGACCTCGACGCTGTGTGCATGTCCGGCCAGATGCAGCATGTGATAGGCGCGCTGCATGTCATCCGTGATCCAGGTGCCCGATTGGCCCGGTCGGGGTTGCTCGGCGCAGGCTTCGATGACTGCCTGGAAATTGGTATCGAAGCGAATCTCCCAGCCGCGATTGCGCAGCACCTTGCGCAGGCTGCGATGCAAGCGGAATTCTGCCGGAAAGAGCACCATGCGCGGGTCCGGTGACCACCACAGGATGGGCTGGCCCTCCTCGAACCAGGGAAAGATGCCGCGTCGATAGGCGGCCAGCAGACGATTGATGGACAGGTCGCCGCCCATGGCGAGCAGGCCATTGGGATCGTCCAGTGCCTGTTCCAGCGGCGGGAAGTCGTCGGGCCGCAGGGGCAGCAGCCAGGGAATCTCGATCATGGCTCAAGCCCGAGCGCTTCCGGGTGCTGGCTTGCAGGCAGGGCGTCGTCCCGGAAGGGGCTCAGCCGATACAGGGCCCGGCACTCCTCACGCATCATCTGCTGTTCGTGGCGGCAGAATCGTTCAATCATGGGGCGCAATCTGTCATCCCGGATCCAGTGTGCCGACCAGGTGGGCGTCGGCAGGAAGCCGCGAGGGATCTTGTGCTCTCCCTGCGCGCCGGGTTCGAATCGGGCAAGGCGATGTTCGATGGCAAACTCGATACCCTGATAGTAGCTCACCTCGAAGTGCAGCAGGTCATGCTGCTCCAGGCAGCCCCAGTAGCGGCCGTACAGTGTGTCCTCGCCAATCAGGTCGAGTGCGCCGGCCACTGCCCGGTCGCCGTCGAAGGCCATCACCAGCAGCAGTGATTCGGGCATCCGCTCGGACAGGAGCGAGAAGAATGTGCGGCTGAGTGTCGGGTAGCCCCATTTTTCGGTGAAGGTGCGCAGATAGAAGGCATGGAAGCTGTCCCAGTGCCGTTCCTCGATCTCTCGACCATACAGGCGCTGGATACGCAGGCCATGTTCATGCGCCTTGCGCCGTTCGCGGCGGATGTTCTTGCGTTTCTTGCTGCTCAGGCGGTCGAGGAAGTCGTCAAAGTTCGCATAGCCGTCATTGTGCCAGTGATACTGGCAGCCCATGCGCAGGGCCATGCCGCTTTCGGCGAGTTGCCGTGTCTCGACCGGGCAGGTGAACAGCCAGTGCATGCCCGAGCAGCCTGTTTCCGTTGCCAGCTGGCGCGCTCCCTCGATGAGCAGGGCACGCAATCGGTCGGGTTGAGGGTGCTCCGGGTCGGTCAGCAGGCGGGGCCCGGCCGCTGGCGTGTAGGGTACGGTTGAGACGAGCTTCGGGTAGTAGGTGTGTCCGTTGCGTTCCCAGAATTCCGCCCAGTTCCAGTCGAAGACGAATTCGCCGTAGGAGTTGGTCTTCAGGTAGAGCGGGCAGGCGGCCACGAGGCGCGTGCCGGAATACACCAGCAGGTGGCGGGGCTGCCAGCCCCAGGGC
>RFHG01000289.1 GCA_003696465.1 Gammaproteobacteria bacterium
GCCTCAAGAACCTGACCAAGTGGCGTGCCAAGCCTGCCGTTCCCTTCGGCGGCAAGTACCGCATCATCGACTTTCCGCTGTCCAACTGCATCAATTCGGAAATCCGCCGGATCGGTGTGCTGACCCAATACAAGTCGCACTCGCTGATTCGCCACCTGCAACGGGCCTGGGCCTTCATGCGGCCCGAACTGGGCGAGTTCGTGGAAATCATCCCCGCCCAGCAGCGGCTGCGTCACGAGTGGTATCAGGGCACGGCCGATGCGGTCTACCAGAATCTCGATATCGTCTTCCGCCACGAACCCGATTATGTCCTCATCCTCGGTGGCGACCATGTCTACACCATGGACTACAGCAAGATGCTGCAGGCCCATGTCGACAGCGGTGCCGACCTCACCGTGGGCTGCATCGAGGTGCCTCTGGAAGAGGCCAGTGCCTTTGGCGTGATGTCGGTGGATTCGGACTTTCGCATCACCCGCTTTGAGGAAAAGCCGGCCAATCCGCAACCCATCCCCGGGCGTCCCGACATGGCCCTGGCCTCGATGGGCATCTATGTCTTCTCGCTCGGCTACCTGGCCGAGGCCCTGATCCGTGACGCGGAAGACGCGCATTCGAGCCACGACTTCGGCAAGGACATCATCCCGAAGGCCATCGGCGAGGCACGCTGCATCGCCTATCCCTTCCTCGACGATCAGGGCAAGCCCGCCTACTGGCGCGATGTGGGCACCCTGCATGCCTACTGGCAGGCCAATATCGAGCTCACCGACATCGAGCCCGAGCTCAACCTCTACCGGCGCGAGTGGCCGATCTGGACCTACCAGCCGCAGAGCCCGCCGGCCAAGTTCACCTTCGACGACGAGGGCCGCCGCGGCATGGCCATCGACTCCATGATCTCGGGTGGCTGCATCATTGCCGGGGCCGAGGTGCGGCGTTCCATGATCTTCTTCAATACGCACGTGGAGACCGGAACCCGCATCGAGGAGAGCGTGATCCTGCCCAAGGTCACCATCGGCCGCAACTGCACCATCAAGCGCGCCATCATCGACAAGGGCGCCTATCTGCCGGACGGCTTCGAGGTCGGGGTCAACCCGGAAAAGGACCGCGAGCGTTTTCTGGTCACCGACGAGGGCATCACCCTGGTCACCCCCGGCATGCTGGGGCAGCGGCTGCACTTCGAGCGCGAAGAGGAGAAGCCATGAGCGGCAGGCGGCTCAAGCTGGTCCTGTGCTGGCACATGCACCAGCCGTGGTACCGCGAAGGACTGGACGGCGAGTTCCGCCTGCCCTGGGTCTATCTGCATGCGCTCAAGGACTACAGCGACATGGCGGCACATCTCGAGGCGCATCCGGGCATGCATGCCGTGGTCAACTTCGCCCCCACCCTGCTGGAACAGTTGACTCACTATGCCGAAGCCCTGGCCGCATGGCGCAGGGAGGGTACGGCCATGCCGGACCCACTGCTCAACTGGCTGGCAGAGGTGCGTCCCATCCCCCGCTCCACCGACCAGCGCCGGGCCCTGGTCAGCGCCTGCATGCGCGCCCATGCGCCGCACATGATCGATCCCTGGCCGCCCTATCGCAAACTGCTCGACCTGGCCTGCGGCAACGGAGGCACCACCCCGGATCCGGAACGGCTGCGCTATCTTGACGACCATTATTTCCTCGACCTGCTGACCTGGTATCACCTGGCCTGGCTGGGCCACTCGGTCAAGCGCAACCCCTTGGCCGACTCCCTGCTGCGCCAGGGCAACGGCTTTACCTCCGAACAGCGCCAGCAACTGCTCGCCCTGATGGAGCAGGTCATCTCGGGTATCGTCCCGCGCTATCGCGCGCTGGCCGAACGGGGGCAGATCGAGCTCTCCTTCACGCCCTACGCTCACCCCATCGTACCCCTGCTGATCGACTTCGAGAGCATGCGCTGCGCGCAGCCGGATGCCCCCGCGCCGCAACATGCCCGCTATCCCGGGGGAGAGGACCGCGCCCGCTGGCAGCTCACTCACGGCCTGTCGGTGTTCGAGGCCCATTTCGGACGCCGCCCGGAGGGCTGCTGGCTGTCGGAGGGCGGGGTCAGCGATGCGGCCGTGGCCCTGCTGGATGAACTGGGCCTGCGCTGGACCGCCTCCGGCGAGGGCGTATGGCACAACAGCTGCCAGCGCTCCGGTCTCGACCATGCCAGCCCCGAGGCCCGCCGTCGCCTGTTTGCCCCGCACCGGCTGGACGACAAGCCACGGACCGATCTGTTCTTTCGCGACGACGGTCTGTCCGACCTCATCGGCTTCGAATACCAGCGCTGGCATGCCGATGATGCCGTGGCCGATTTCATCCACCACCTGCGCAACATCGCCGACTTCCTCGGCGAGCAGGCCGAGGAGCATGTAGTGAGCATCATTCTCGATGGAGAGAATGCCTGGGAATACTACCCGGACAACGGCTACCACTTTCTCGATCTGCTCTACCAGCGGCTCGAGGAGAGTGATTTCATCGAGACCACCACCTTTGGTCAGGTAGCCGACTGCTGCCCACCGCAGCCCCTGCCCACGCTCTGTGCCGGCAGTTGGGTCTACGGCTCGTTCTCGACCTGGATTGGCGATCCGGCCAAGAATCGCGCCTGGGACCTGCTGTGCAGTGCCAAGGAGGCCTGTGATGCCTTCGTGCAACGGCAGGGAGGGACAGTGGACGAGGCCCTGCTGCGTCAGCTCGCCATCTGCGAGGGATCGGACTGGTTCTGGTGGTTCGGTGACTACAACCCGTCGGATACGGTGCGCGACTTCGACGCACTCTATCGCAGCCAGTTGCGCCGGCTCTACCGCATGCTCGGGGAACCGATACCGGACAGCCTGTACCAGCCCATCTCGATCGGTGGTGGCAGCGCCGAGAACGCGGGGACCATGCGTCGTGGCCGCTGAGGCGGCAGCACTGGCCGATCGCCGTGCGGGCGTCCTGCTGCACCCTCGTGCCCTGCCATCGGGCAGGCTCGATGCCGATGTCGAACGCTGGCTGGAACTGCTCCAGCGCGGCGGCTTCCGCGCCTGGCAGATGCTGCCCATGAACATCCCCGATCACACCGGGTCGCCCTACCAGAGCTGTTCCGCCTTCGCTGCCGACCCGGCCTGGCTGGCAGAAGACGAAACCGAAGATGGAATCGAACCCGAGGCCCTGGCCGCCTACGTCGAGCGGGAACGGGACTGGCTGCCCGACTTTGCCCTGTTTCGGGTCATCCGCACCCGCCTGCACCACAAACCCTGGACCGAATGGCCGGAGCCGCTGAAGCGCCGGGAACCGGCGGCCCTCGACGAGGTACGGCACACGGCCCATGCACACATACAGGAGATCATCGAGCAGCAGTACCGCATCGATCGTCGCTGGCAGCTTGTGAGGGAAGAGGCCCGGGCCCGCGACATCCTGCTGTTTGGCGACCTGCCCCTGTTCGTGGCCCATGACAGTGCCGATGTCTGGGCGCACCCCCACCTGTTCCTGCTCGACAAGGCAGGCAACCCGCGTTTTGTTGCCGGTGTGCCGCCCGATTATTTTTCCGAGACCGGGCAGCGCTGGGGCAACCCGCAATACGACTGGGAGGCCATGCAGGCCGAGGATTTTGCCTGGTGGACGGCGCGCATGCGTCGCCAGCTCGACTGGTTCGATCTGGTACGGCTGGACCATTTCCGTGGCCTGCAGGCGGTATGGATGATCCCGGCCGAGGCACCAACCGGGGCCGAAGGGTTCTGGCAGGAAGTGCCGGGTGCTGCCCTGCTCGAGCGCCTGTTGCAGGGGTTTCATCAACTGCCCATCGTGGCCGAGAATCTGGGCATCATTACCCCCGAGGTCGAGGCCTTGCGCACCCGTTTCGGCCTGCCGGGAATGGCGGTGTTGCAGTTCGCCTTCGATGCCTTCGAGGACAATCCGCACAAGCCGCGGAATATCCGGGAAGACACCGTGGTCTATACCGGCACCCATGACAACGACACCACCAACGGCTGGTACGTGCACCTGGACGAAGGCATGAAGGCCGAGGTACGTCGTCAGCTCGGGGTGGACCGGATCGACGATGCCGCCGCGCTGCTGTGCCGGGTGGCGCTCGAAACGCGTGCCCGGCTGGCCATTCTGCCACTGCAGGACATCCTTGGCCTGGGCAGCGAGGCGCGCTACAACACGCCCGGAACCAGCGAGGGCAACTGGCAGTGGCGCATGCGCTGGGAATCCCTGGACGAGGCACGCTTTCTGAGTCTGCGCGAAGTGATCCGCCATGTCGGACGATAACGGCAACAAGCTGCCCGATCTGCGGCAAACGCCCCTTCTCGACGAGGCCGCCTGGCGGCTCGTGGAGGGTCGGCTGCACGACCCGTTTCAGATACTCGGCGCCCATCCGCTGGCCGATGACAGCGGACGCTGGCTGATTCGCGCCTTCATGCCCAGTGCCGAGCGCGTATGGCTGGAGAATGGCTGCGAGCTGAGCCGGGTGCCGGGTACCGATCTGTTCGAGTGCGTGCTCGAGGCCGATGCCTACGCCGCCCTGCCACGCCACTACCGGCTGGAATGGATCGAGAAGCACGACGGCTCGCGCCATGCCCAGATCAGTCCCTACAGCTTCGATCCGCTGATTCCCGACGACGACCTGCTGTTCTTCAACGAGGGCAGGCATTTCCATGCCTATCGGCACCTGGGTGCCCATGTCGATGTCATCGACGGCGTCGAGGGCGTGCGCTTCGCGGTCTGGGCCCCGGCGGTGGAGCGGGTCAGCGTGATTGGCGACTTCAACGGCTGGCATGGCCTGCGTCACCCCATGCGTTCGCGGGGGGGAAGCGGCGTATGGGAGCTGTTCATCCCCGGCCTGCAGCCCGGTGACCAGTACAAGTTCGAGCTGCGCAACCGCTTCGGCCACATCCTGGTCAAGACCGACCCCTATGCCTTCCGCATGAACCTGCGTCCCGACACTGCCTGCCGCGTGGCCGGCCCGAGCCGGCACGAATGGGGTGATGCCGAGTGGTTGCAGGCCCGTGCGCAGTGGGACTGGCAGCACCAGCCGATGAGCATCTATGAAGTGCACCTGGGTTCCTGGCAGCGCGATGAAAACGGCGGCTTCCTCAACTACCGCGAGATTGCCCGCCGCCTGGTACCGTGGGTGCGTGAACTCGGCTTCACCCATGTGGAGCTGATGCCGGTGATGGAGCATCCGCTGGACGAGTCCTGGGGCTACCAGGTCACGGGTTACTTCGCGCCCACCGCCCGCCACGGCAGCCCCGATGACCTGCGCTGGTTCATCGATCATTGTCACCGCAACGGCATCGGCGTCATCCTCGACTGGGTGCCGGGCCACTTTCCGCGTGACGAGTACGCACTGGCCCGCTTCACCGGCGAGCCGCTGTACGAGCATCCGGACCCGCGCCGCGGCGAACACCGCGACTGGGGCACCCTGATCTTCGACTATGGCCGCAACGAGGTGAAGAACTTCCTGCTGACCAATGCAGTGTACTGGCTGGAAGAGTTCCACGCCGATGGCCTGCGCGTGGATGCGGTGGCCTCGATGCTGTACCTCGACTACTCGCGCGAACCGGGCGAATGGGTGCCGAACCAGTTCGGCGGCCGGGAAAACCTGGAGGCCATCGCCTTTCTGCAGGAAACCAACAGCGTGCTGCACGGCCTGTTTCCGGGCGCGCTGACCATCGCCGAGGAGTCCACCTCCTGGCCCATGGTCTCGCGCCCGACCTGGATGGGCGGACTCGGCTTCAGCATGAAGTGGAACATGGGCTGGATGAACGACACCCTGCGCTACCTGGCCGAGGACCCGGTCCACCGGCGCTGGCACCACGACCTGCTCACCTTCGGCCTGCTCTATGCCTTCAGCGAGAATTTCGTGCTGCCCCTCTCGCATGACGAGGTGGTGCATGGCAAGCGCAGCCTGCTCGAAAAGATGCCGGGCGATGCCTGGCAAAAGTTCGCCAATCTCCGCCTGCTGCTCGCCTGGCAGGCCACCCATCCGGGCAAGAAGCTGCTGTTCATGGGTGCCGAACTGGCCCAGTGGCACGAATGGCAGGCCCTCGGGCAGCTCGACTGGGCCCTGCTGGAACAGCCCTGGCATCAGGGCATTCGTCGGCTGGTGGCCGACCTCAACCGGCTGTATGTCGACCACCCGGCACTGCATCGCCACGACTTCGAGGCCGAGGGTTTCGAGTGGCTCGACTGTCACGACCGTGACCAGTCGGTCCTGTCCTTCATTCGCCGGGGCGATGGCCGGGAACTGCTGTGCGTGTTCAACTTTACACCGGTGCCTCGGCCGCAATACCGTATCGGCCTGCCCCGGGCAAACGACTACCGCGTATTGCTGAATACCGACTCGGAGCACTACGGCGGCAGCAACAGCGGCCCGCTGCAGGTCCACTGTGAAGAACAGCCCTGGATGAGCCACGCACAGTCCGCGCGTGTCGACCTGCCGCCATTGGGCATGCTGATACTGGAGGCAGTGCAGTGATCAGTACCGCAGCTACCACAACCGGACATCCCCTGCGGGTGCTGTTCGTGGCCAGCGAGGCCTGGCCCCTGGCCAAGACCGGCGGCCTGGGCGATGTCGCGCATGCGCTGCCCAACGCGCTGGCCGGGCTGGGTGCCGATGTTCGGCTGCTGCTGCCGGCCTACCGCACGGTCTTGCGGCAGATCGAGGGCATGCGCGTGCTGGGCTGGCTCGAAACCCGCAGCGGCGAACAACTGCGCATGCTCGAGGCCCGGCATGCGGATTTCGATGTTCCTCTCTG
Source organism: Gammaproteobacteria bacterium (assembly GCA_003696465.1). Taxonomy (GTDB): domain Bacteria; phylum Pseudomonadota; class Gammaproteobacteria; order J044; family J044; genus J044. Next base: position 6,743 of record RFHG01000289.1, read on the forward strand.
GCTGGTGGACAGCGCCCGGCTGTTCGACCGCCCCGGCGGCCCCTATCAGGATGCCGGCGGCCACGACTGGCCCGACAATGCAGAACGCTTTGCCGCCCTGTCCGAGGCCGCGGCGCTGCTGGCCGACGACCGTCTGGATCTTGGCTGGCAGGCCGACGTCCTGCACGCCAACGACTGGCAGACCGGCCTGGCCATGGCCTTTGCCCGCGAGCTGGAACGACCGCCCCGCTGCATCTTCACCATCCACAACATTGCCTACGACTGCCAGATCGACTATGGCCACTTCAGCCACCTGCATCTGCCCAGCCACTGGTGGCACCTGGAGCACGGCGAGTTCCA
>RFHG01000290.1 GCA_003696465.1 Gammaproteobacteria bacterium
CGCCCACACACCCCCGCGGCAGATGGCGAAAGGCCTCGCGCACCGGGCCATGCGGCTGCTCCCTGGCCACCCCGTCCACCCGGGGCAGCTGCTCGAACCAGCTGCGCCACTCGGGTGGCACCTGGTTCGGGTCTTCGAGGTAGCGTTCGTAGAGGGATTCGAGCCACAGGGCGTTGTCGCCTTCCAGCAGGGAGGCGCGCCACTGGGCCTGCATGTCATCCGTTATCCGGTTCATCCTCGGCGTTGTGCGTTCCCTTTTGTGCGGAAACGCCCGCTCCTTGATCAGGGGTTCCCATATCTTCTAGTCCATTGCGGCCCGCCACACCAGCCCAGTCCCGCAGACGGCGCATCATGCGTCGCACGTGACTGCCGGCCCAGTATGGCCTGCCGCAGGAAGGACAATACCACAATGGTTCGTCCTCCCGCAGGGCAAAGGGCAGGGATTTTCGCAAGGAGCAAGGTGCCGGGCGAATCGGCACGTTGCAGCGCAGGCAGCGACTCATGGGGCGATACAGCCAGTCGATGCCAAGACGCATGGCGAGCTCGCGCGCCTGCGCCTCCAGCGTGTCGCCCTCCACCAGCAGCACCCGGGCACCGCTTCGACGGGCCTGCCCGGCCAGCGCACGGTCGCGGGTCAGCAGCAGGCGGTCATCGGCCCGTGCGGCCTCCAGCACCCGGGCATCATCGGTCCCCGGGGCGGCCTGCGTACAGTCCAGCCCTGCCGCCCGCAGCCAGCGGCAGAGCCCGGCCAGCATCTCGTCAGCATGCAGCCGCGGCGCCATCATGCCACGAGGGCCGGGGCACATGCGGCTTCATGCGCCCACGCCCTCCTCGCGCAGATCGCGGCCCAGCAGCTCGCTCACGGCGATGGATGGCACCTTGCCATGGTGCAGGATGGCATCCACCTGCTGACAGATCGGCATCTCCACGCCCTGCTGCCGGGCCACCTGGCTGACCACACGGGCCGTCACCATGCCCTCGACGGTGGCATTGACCTCGCGCAGGGCCTCCTCCAGGGTCGCGCCTCGCCCCAGCGCCATGCCCAGGCGCCGGTTGCGCGACTGGTCGTCGGTACAGGTGAGGACCAGATCGCCCATCCCGGACAGCCCCATCAGGGTCTCGCTGCGCGCACCGAGGCGGATGCCGAGGCGCATGATCTCGGCCAGGCCACGGGTGATCAGGGCGGCGCGCGCATTGGCGCCGAAGCCGAGGCCATCGGAGATGCCGGTGGCAATGGCCAGCACGTTCTTGAGCGCGCCACCGACCTCGACGCCGATGACGTCGTCACTCAGATAGCAGCGAAAGGTATCCCCGTGCAGCCAGCCGGCCGCCTGGCGGCGAAAGTCGGCGTCACGGCTGGCCACGGTGACGGCGGTGGGCAGGCCACGGGCCACCTCGGCAGCGAAGGAGGGGCCGGAGACCACGGCCGTGGGCACGCCTCCCGGGAGGATCTCTTCGGCCACCTCGTGCAGCAGCCGGCCACTGCCGGTTTCCAGTCCCTTGGTGGCCCACAGCAGACGGGCCGCATCCGTGTTCATGGCCGGGGCGAGTCGTGTCAGGGTATCGCGAAAGCCTTCGCTGGGAACTGCGACCAGGAGCTGCCGGGTGCGCGCAAGCAGGCGCTCGAGCTCCGGTTCGGCCTCGAGCCCTTCCGGAAAGGGAATGCCCGGCAGGTAACGGGGGTTTTCGCGCTGCTGGCGCATGGCCTCCAGCTCTTCGCGCTCTCGCCCCCACAGAAGCACACTGTGGCCGTTGCGCGCGAGCTGCATGGCCAGCGCGGTGCCCCAGGCCCCCGCACCGATGACGCCAATGGTCTCGCCGCCGGACACGGGCTCAGTGTGTCATCTGGCCTTCGCCGGCAGCGCCGTCGGGCTGCGGGGCCTCACCCTGCTCCGCCTGCTGGCGCATCTGCTCCAGATGCTGCGCATACAGGGCATCGAAGTTGACCGGAGCCAGGGCCATTTCCGGGAAGCCACCCTTGGTGACCAGGCTGGAGATGGCCTCGCGGGCATAGGGGAACAGCAGATTGGGGCAGTAGCTGCCCAGCAGGTGGCCGAGGTGGTCGGGGGCAAAACCGGCGGCGCCGAATACGCCCGCCTGCTTGATCTCCACGAGGTAGGCCGTGCGCTCGCCGATTTTCGTGGTCACGGTCAGGGTCAGTTCCACCTCGTAGATGTTTTCGTCGATGGCGCGGCTGGCGGTATTCAGGTCCACATGGGTCTGCGGCGACCATTCCTGGGTGAAGATGTCGGGGGCATTGGGCGACTCGAAGGACGCATCCTTGAGATAGATCTTGTGGATCACGAACTCCTGCTGCGGGGCCTCGTCCCCCGCTGCCGCACCATTGCCCTGGGTGCCGTTTTCGTTGCTCATCAGTGCGCTTCCTGTTCCAGTGTGGTAACGCTGCCCTCGAGCAGCGGGTCGAGCCGCCCCTGACGATCGAGCGCGGCCATGTCGTCGTAGCCGCCGATGTGGAGATCGCCGATGAAGATCTGCGGCACCGAGGTACGGCCGCTGCGCGATTCCATCTCGGGGCAACGGTCGGGATCAAGGTCCACGCGGATGTCCTCGTAGTCCACACCCTTGGCATCCAGCAGGCGCCGGGCCCAGATGCAGTAGGGGCAGAATCCGGTGGTGTAGATGACGACTCTGGGTTTGTCCATGTGCGTAGTGTTTCCTACTTCTTCACCAGTGGGAGGTTCTCGTTCTGCCATGCCAGCACCCCGCCCTTGAGGTTGTGCACGTGCTGGAAGCCGGCCTTGCACAGGATGTCGCTGGCCTGGGCCGAACGGTTGCCGCTGCGGCAATAGACGATCACATCGCGATCCTTCCATTGTTCCAGCTCCTGCATGCGCTGGCGCAGGGCCCCGAGCGGGATGTGGCGTGCGCCCTTGATACGGCCCTCGGCCACTTCGTTGGCCTCGCGCACGTCGAGCAGCAGCGGCTCCTCGTGATTGATCAGCAGCACCGCCTGCTGGGGGGCGACCTCGTCCCAGCACCGGGTCAGACGCCGGAACTCGCCGTACAACAGCAGGCCAAGCACGGCGACAAAGGAAAGAATCAGGATCGGGTGGCGGCCGACAAACTCGATGATCTGCTCCATGAGCGTTCAATGGGTCCCACTGCTGGGCTGCAACGGCAGCCGTGGATCGGAAGGCGCACAGGATAGCAAAGCGCCGCCCTCGGTAACAGCACGCAGCGTGCCTGCAGCAGTCAGCCCTTCTGGCAGAAGACCTCCTGCATCATGCCGATCAGGCGCAGGGTGCGCGCGTCGCCCACGCGGTAGAAGACGCGGTTGGCATCCTTGCGCGAGGCAAGAATCCCCTTGTCGCGCAGAATGGCCAGATGCTGGGAGATGTTGCTCTGTGAAGTGCCCACGCTCTCGACGATGTCCTGCACGCTCACCTCGCGATCACCCAGGGTGCAGAGGATCTTGAGCCGCAGGGGATGCGACATGGCCTTCAGCGAGCGCGAGGCACGCTCGATATCCTCCTCGCGGGTGAGGAGCTGGGGCGGCAGATCGCCATCGATCTTGAATTCGGACATGAGACGCGGATCCTCTGTGGGCCTTAATATCAGCAATACATTATACAATAATAGTACTGAATTGAAGCCCTTTCGGTGCCGCCGGTCACATGTCGCGGCCGGTTCGTTTGTCCGCATGCGTCGCTTGCCACATAATCGCCGCATGCCCGCTCAACTGCTGCCCATCCTGTTGCTGCTGCTGATGCTGCCCCTGGCAGGGACGGCCGACCAGCGCCCGCAGACCAGCGAGGAGGCGCGCCAGCGGCTCAGCCAGGTGCAGGCCCAGATGCGCGAACTGCGCGCCCTGCTGGAGAAAAAGCGTGGAGAGCAGGGCCGTCTGCAGGCGGAACTGCGCCGGCAGGACCGCCGCATTGCCTCGCTCAGCCGCGAGCTGCGCGATATCGATCGCTCACTTGCACGGCTGTCCCGTACCCTGCAGCGCAAGCGCCGCGAGCGCCGCGACCAGCTCGCCGTGCTCGAGCGTCATCGCCAGGCGCTGGCCGACCTGCTGCGCACCGCACACCGCATGGGCAATCAGGAGGGGCTGGAGCTGCTGTTCAACCAGGAAGACCCGTCGCGTCTCGGCCGCATGCTGGCCTACTATCGCTACTTCAACGAGGCACGGCTTGCCCGTATCCACGCCATCAACGAGGCCCTGGCCGACCTGCGTGCCATCGAGGCCGAGATCGGCCGCAAGCAGGAGGCCCTCCGGGCCCGGCGCGAGGAGCGAAAGGCCGCGCTCGACCGGCTCAAGCAGGCACGTGCCGACCGCCAGAAGACACTCAAGGCCCTGACCCGGGAGATACGCCGCCACGGCCAGACCCTGGAACACCTTGCCGAGGACGAGGAACAGCTGCAGGAACTGATCGCCTCCATCAACGAGGCCCTGGCCGATATTCCGCCGATGATCGGTCAGCAGGACCCGTTCCCGCGCCTGCGCGGCCGGCTGCGGCTGCCGGTCCAGGGCCAGGTCCTGGCCCGCTACGGCGACCGGCGCAAGGGCACCCGCGGGCAGATGCGCTGGAAGGGGCTGGTCATCAAGGCCCCGCGTGGCCGTGCCGTCCAGTCCGTGGCGCGTGGCCGGGTCGCCTTTGCCGACTGGATGCGCGGGCTGGGCCTGCTGGTCATCGTCGACCATGGCGACGGCTTCCTCAGCCTGTACGGCCACAACGAGGCCCTGTTCGTGGAACCCGGTGACTGGATCGAGGCCGGCGACGTCATTGCCACCATTGGCGACAGTGGCGACGCCCCAAGGCCCGAGCTCTATTTCGAGTTGCGCCGCGCCGGCAAGCCCATCGATCCTGCCCCCTGGTTCGGCCGCAATCTCGCCCGGCGATAGCTGCAAGGCCCGGGCTGGACACCGCCCCGCCCGAGGTCACATAATCGACATAACCCGTACGGGGCGGGACCGCCCCGGCAATCCTTCGGAGAAGCCTTGCCCATGAATCGACGCACTCCCATCGGAATCGGACTCCTGGCCGGCCTGCTTTTGGGCCTGGGCCTCACCACCGGCATGACCGTCTTTGCCGACAAGAAAGCCGCCGCAACCGGCAGCAGCCTCCCGCTCGAGGAGCTGCGGACCTTCACCGATGTCTATGTGCGCATCAAGAACGACTATGTCGAGCCGGTCACCGACAAGAAGCTGCTCGAGGAGGCCATCCGCGGCATGCTGGCAGGGCTCGACCCGCATTCGGCCTATCTCGACCCGGAAGAATTCAAGGAGCTGCAGATCGGTACCACCGGCGAGTTCGGCGGCCTGGGTATCGAGGTCGGCATGGAAGACGGTTTCGTCAAGGTCATCGCTCCGATCGACGACACCCCGGCCCAGCGCGCGGGCATCAAGGCCGGTGATCTCATCGTCCGCATCGACGACAAGCCGGTCAAGGGCATGACGCTGAACGAGGCGGTCAAGCTGATGCGCGGCAAGAAGGGCACACCCATTACGCTCACCATCGTGCGCGAGGGCGAGGAAAAACCGCTCAAGATCACCATCGTGCGCGACATCATCCGGGTCAAGAGTGTCAAGAGCAGGTTGCTCGACGACGGTTTCGGCTATGTCCGCATCACCAGCTTCCAGTCCAAGACCACGGCCAACCTGATCGATGCCATCGAAAAGCTGGAGAAGAAAAACAAGGGGCCGCTCAAGGGGCTCATTCTCGACCTGCGCAACAATCCGGGCGGCGTGCTGACCAGTGCCGTCGGCGTCTCCGACGCCTTCCTCGACAGCGGCCTCATCGTCTATACCGAAGGACGCGTGGCCGACTCCCAGCTGCGCTACGAGGCCACCCGCGGCGACATCCTCAAGGGCCGGCCCATGGTGGTCCTGGTCAATGGCGGCTCGGCCTCGGCCTCCGAAATCGTGTCCGGCGCCCTGCAGGACCATCATCGGGCCCTCATTCTGGGGACCCGGACCTTCGGCAAGGGCTCGGTGCAGACCATCCTGCCGCTCAAGAACGGTGCGGCCATCAAGCTCACCACGGCTCGCTATTACACCCCTTCCGGCCGTTCCATCCAGGCCGAGGGCATCGAACCCGACATCGAGCTCAAGCCCCTGGCCGTGGAATCGGTCAAGGATGATGGCATCGAACCGCTCAAGGAGGCCGATCTGCAGCGCCACCTCGACAACGGCAACGGCCACAAACAGAAAAAGAAGAAGAAGGGTGCCGATGACAAGCCCGAGGAGCTGGCCAAGCGCGACTACCAGCTCTACGAGGCGCTCAACATCCTCAAGGGACTGAGCCTGCTCGAGGCCAAGCGCTGAAACCGATGCACGGCGTACTGCGCACGCTGCTACTCGCGTTGCTGCTGCTCATCACCATGCCAGTGGCCCCGGCTCATGCCGGGCGGGGGCCATTGCTGGCCATCATCATCGATGACATCGGTTATCATCAGAACCCTGATCAGGAGGTGGTGGAACTTCCCTACCCGCTGACGCTGGCCTTCCTCCCCCACACCCCCTATGCGCGACCCCTGGCCGAGCAGGCACATGCACTGGGTCACGAGATCATGCTGCATCTGCCCATGCAGGCCACCAACGGCAAGGCCCTGGGACCCGACGGCATCACCCTGGACATGACCGAGCAGGCCTTCACCCGCACCGTCCTCGATGCACTGGCCTCCGTGCCCCATGCACGCGGCATCAACAACCACATGGGCAGCCTCATCACCCGCCATCCGGGCCACATGACCTGGCTGGCGGAACTGATGCGGCAGAAAGGCGATCTATACTTCATAGACAGTCGCACCACGCGCCACACCGTCGCCCTGCGCATCATGCGCGAACAGGGGCTGCCGGCTCTGGCGCGAGATGTTTTCCTGGACAGTGCGCCCCCGCACGATGCCGACTGGGTACGCCATCAGCTGAGACGGGCCGAGGCCCTGGCCCGGAAACATGGGCATGCCATCGCCATCGGCCATCCCTATGCAGAAACGCTGGCGGCCCTGCGCAGCGAACTGCCGGCCCTCCAGGCACGCGGCATCCGGCTGGTGCGGGTCTCGCAATTGCTCTCATCAAGCAACGGGAGGTATCCACAATGGCAAGCGTCCTCGTCCCCCTCGCCGAGGGTTGTGAAGAACTCGAAGCCGTCACCATCATCGACCTGTTGCGACGCGCCGGCATCGAAGTCGTCACCGCAGGGCTGAAAGAGGGTCCGGTTCGCTGCTCGCGTGGTACCGTCATCGTTCCCGATACCACCATCGACGCGATCATGGATCACGAATTCGACGCCGTGGTCCTGCCGGGGGGCCTGCCGGGGGCCGATCACCTCGAGGCCGACGAGCGCGTGCGCCAGCTGCTCAGGCGCCATGCCGAGTCCGGCCACCTGACCGGCGCCATCTGTGCCGCACCCAAGGTGCTTGCCGCCGCCGGCCTGCTGGAAGGCAAGCGTGCAACCTCCTATCCGGGCGTGCTCGACGCCATCCAGCCGCCCGGCACCACCGTGACCGGTGCACCCGTGGAAATCGACGGCAGGGTGATTACTTCGCGCGGCCCCGGTACTGCAATGGATTTCGCCCTGACACTCATCGAGCATCTGCTCGGACCCGAGGCAAGGAATAAGGTCGAGGAACCGCTGGTACGTCCCTGATCGTTTCCGTTTACTCCACCGTCACCGACTTGGCGAGGTTGCGCGGCTGATCCACATCCGTACCCTTCATGACCGCGGCGTGGTAGGCGAGTAACTGCAACGGCACGGTATAAACGATGGGCGCGACACTGGCCGGGGCAGGAGGTACGCGAATCAGGTGCAGCCCCTCTTCCTCTTCGTCCATGCTGGCACCCTCCTCGGCATAGACATACAGCTCACCACCACGTGCGCGCACCTCCTGCAGATTGGACTTGAGCTTTTCCAGCAGCGCGTCGTCCGGAGCCACCGCGATGACCGGCATCTCGGCATCCACAAGTGCCAGCGGCCCGTGTTTCAGCTCTCCGGCCGGATAGGCCTCGGCATGGATGTAGGAGATTTCCTTGAGCTTCAACGCACCCTCCATGGCCACCGGATACTGGGCACCGCGGCCGAGGAACAGGGCATGTTCCCGTTCGGCGATCTGCTCTGCAAACGCGCGCGTCGGTTCATCACTTTCCAGTACCTGCTCGATCAGTCCCGGCAGCGAGAGCAGATCGCGGCACAGCCGCTCTTCCGTTTCGGAACCCATGCCGTGCCGTCGCCCCAGCGCGATCACCAGCATCATGAGCGCCGCCAACTGGGTAGTGAATGCCTTGGTCGATGCCACCCCGATCTCGGGGCCGGCGCGTGTCATCAGGGCCAGATCGGATTCACGCACCAGCGAGCTTTCCGGCACATTGCAGATGCTCAGGCTGGCCTCGAATCCGATCTCCCTGGCCAGCATCAGCGCTGCCAGGGTATCGGCCGTCTCACCCGACTGGGAAATGGTGACGAACAGGCTGCCTTCCGGCACGACATGTTTCCGGTAGCGAAATTCGCTGGCCACTTCCACCGCGCAGGGTATACCGGCCAGCTCTTCAAACCAGTAACGCGCTACCATGCCTGCGTGGTAGCTCGTGCCGCAGGCGACGATTTGCACATGCCGGATGCGGTCGAGGATGGTCGTGGCCTCGGGCCCGAGAATCGCATCCGGGATGCGATTGTTCACGATGCGGCCCTCTAGTGTATCGCTGATGGCCCTTGGCTGCTCATGGATTTCCTTCAGCATGTAGTGGCGGTATCCACCCTTGCTGGCCTCGTCCGCCGACTGTTCGGACCTCACCTCCGGACGTTCGACGACCTCCCCCTGTGCGTTGCGGATTTCCATCCGCTCCCGTTCCAGAATGACCAGGTCGCCGTTTTCGGGATAGACAAAGCGCTGCGTCACCGGCAGCAGGGCCTGCACGTCGGATGCCAGGAAGTGCTCGCCCAGTCCGATGCCGATTACCAGCGGGCTGCCCTGGCGCGCGGCGACCAACCGGTCGGGCTGCTCGCGGTCGATGACCGCAATGGCCCATGCACCATGCACGTCCCGCGTCGCCGCAGCCACGGCCTCTTCAAGCGGCATGCCCTGGTCTACATATTTCCAGATCTGGTGCGCAATGACTTCGGTATCGGTATCGGAGGTAAAGCGAAATCCCTCGGCCTTCTGCTGTTCGCGCAGTGACTCGTGATTCTCGATGATGCCGTTGTGCACCACGGCAATCCGCTCGTTGCAGATATGCGGATGCGCATTGCGTTCGCTCGGTTCGCCATGCGTGGCCCAACGGGTATGAGCAATACCGACCTGTCCGGTAAGCCGCTTTTCTCGGTTCAGTGCCTGCAGCGCGGCCACCTTGCCGACGCTGCGCAGCCGGTTGATTCGTCCGTCATCCAGCACGGCCATGCCCGCGGAATCATAACCACGGTATTCCAGCCGGCGCAGGCCCTCCAGCAGGATCAGGTCGACATCCCTTTGCGCGATGGCCGCAACAATGCCACACATGTTCAGCCCTCCTTGCGCGGGCGTTGCCAGCCCTTGACCGTCGTTTGCCGCGAACGGCTCAGGGTCAGCTCCCCTTCCGGCGCATCTCGGGTAATGGTCGAACCCGCCCCGATGGTGGCATCCGCTCCCACCTTCACAGGCGCCACCAGCTGGGTGTCCGATCCGACAAAGGCACGATCGCCAATCACCGTCCGGTGCTTGTTGGCACCATCGTAATTACAGGTAATGGTGCCCGCGCCGATATTCACTTCCCGCCCCATTTCCGTATCGCCGATATAGCTCAGGTGATTGACCTTGCTACCCTGTCCGATACGGCTGTTCTTTACTTCGACGAAATTCCCGATTCGAGCCCCGTCTTCGATCAGACTGCCCGGGCGCAAGCGGGCAAACGGGCCGATCCGGCATGCCTTGCCCACGCGGCTGTCCTCGATAATGCTGTGCGCCTCGACCAGGCTGCCTGCATCCAGTGTGCTGTTGCGTATAATGCAGTTCGGTCCCACCTTGACTCCGTCGCCCAGCACCACAACCCCTTCGAACACGCAGTTCACATCGATTTCACAATCGCGCCCGCAAAAGAGCTTGCCGCGTACATCCAGCCGCACGGGATCCATCAATGTGGTGCCGTTTGTCATCAGCTCATCGGCCACTCTGCGCTGCCATTCCCTTTCGAGCATGGCCAGCTGTTTGCGGTCGTTTACACCCTGGATTTCGACCGGATCCTTTGCCGGTATCGCCCTGACCCTGGCGCCTTCCTCCCGTGCCAGTGCCACGCAATCTGTCAGATAGAATTCACCCTGGGCATTGTCATTGTCGAGTTTTGCAATCCACCTGCGCAGCCCTTCGCTGTGCATGGCCATGATGCCGGTATTCACCTCTCTAATCGAACGTATCTCCGGACTTGCATCCTTTTCCTCCACGATACATTCGATCTCGTCCCCCTTGCGCACGATGCGTCCATACCCCCGCGGATCAGCGAGTTCCGCGGTCAGGACACAGAGATCTGCTTCGTCGCAGGCCAGCAGCAATCTTTCCAGGGTCTGGGAGCGAATCAGGGGGACATCACCGTACAGGACGAGCACCCGATCTGCCGCAACCCGGGGCAGGGCCTGTTCCACGGCATGTCCGGTCCCAAGCTGCCGGTCCTGTTCCACCCACACTAGATCCTTGCCTTCGACAGCTGCCCGCACCTGATCTCCGCCATGCCCATGAACCACAATGATGCGGTCCGGGGCAAGGTCCCGTGCCGTATCCACCACGTGCTGCAGCATCGGCTGTCCTGCAATCCTGTGCAGGACCTTCGGCAGATCCGATTTCATTCGTGTACCCTGACCCGCCGCCAGGATGATGACATCCGCTTTCATACCCGTCCTTCTGTGTGTCGTCTCTTTACGTCATTGTGCCGCCGGTACCGCACAAAGAAAAGGGCGACATGTTGCCATGTCGCCCCAGGCGTTCCGGATTGCGATGTGTGGTCGTATCAGCGTGCAACCTTCTTGCGAATGTTCTCGAGCATGCGCAGCTGGGCCACGGCCTCGAGCAGCTCGGCATTGGCCTTGGCATACTCCTGATCGCTCTGGCTGTTGCGCATGGCCTCCTCGGCACGCTCCTTGGCGGCCCGAGCCTCGGCCTCGTCCAGATCCTTGGCGCGAATGGCGGTATCGGCCAGAACAGTGACCACATGCGGCTGCACCTCGAGGATGCCGCCGGAGACGAAGAAGAACTGGTCGTCCTTCCCCTCCTGGCGTACCACGACCTCACCCGGCTTGAGGTGCGTGATCAGCGGCGTGTGACGCGGCAGGATACCCACCTCGCCCATCACTGCCGGCGCGAACACCTCATTGGCCGGGCCGGAGTAGATCTCCTCCTCGGCGCTTACAATATCTACATGAATCGTCATGGCCATTGGGGCCTCCTTACTTCATCGATTCGGCTTTTTCCACTGCCTCGTCGATGGTACCGACCATGTAGAACGCCTGTTCCGGCAGATGGTCGTATTCGCCATCAAGGATGGCCTTGAAGCCGCGGATGGTGTCCTTGAGGGACACGTACTTGCCGGGCGCACCGGTAAACACCTCGGCCACAAAGAACGGCTGAGACAGGAAGCGCTGGATCTTGCGCGCCCGGGCCACAATCAGCTTGTCCTCTTCGGACAGTTCGTCCATACCGAGGATGGCGATGATGTCCTTCAGCTCCTTGTAGCGCTGCAGGGTGTTCTGCACGCCGCGGGCCACATCGTAGTGTTCCTGGCCAACCACCTGCGGGTCGAGCTGGCGAGAGGTGGAATCCAGCGGATCCACCGCCGGATAGATGCCCAGCTCGGCGATCTGGCGCGAAAGCACCACGGTCGCATCAAGGTGAGCGAAGGTGGTTGCGGGCGACGGGTCGGTCAGGTCATCGGCAGGCACGTACACGGCCTGGATGGAGGTGATGGAGCCGGTCTTGGTGGAGGTAATGCGCTCCTGCAGCTTGCCCATCTCCTCGGCCAGGGTCGGCTGGTAACCCACGGCGGACGGCATGCGGCCGAGCAGGGCCGAGACCTCGGTACCTGCCAGGGTGTAACGATAGATGTTGTCGATGAACATCAGTACGTCACGGCCCTCGTCACGGAAGAATTCGGCCATGGTCAGGCCGGTCAGGGCGACGCGCAGACGGTTGCCCGGCGGCTCGTTCATCTGGCCATAGACCAGTGCCACCTTGTCGAGCACGTTCGACTCCTTCATCTCGTAGTAGAAGTCGTTACCCTCACGGGTACGCTCACCGACACCGGCGAACACGGAGTAACCGCTGTGCTCGATGGCGATGTTACGAATGAGCTCCATCATGTTCACGGTCTTGCCCACGCCGGCGCCGCCGAACAGGCCGACCTTGCCGCCCTTGGCAAACGGACACAGCAGGTCGATCACCTTGATACCGGTTTCGAGCAGCTCGGTGGAACCCGAAAGCTCCTCGAAGGTGGGCGCCTTGCGATGGATGGCCCATTTTTCTTCCGACTCGACCGGACCGGCATTGTCCACCGGCTCGCCCAGCACGTTCATGACGCGGCCAAGCGTGGCCTTGCCGACGGGAACCGAGATCGGTGCACCGGTATTGCTCACGGTGAGACCGCGCCGCAGACCTTCCGAGGGGCCCATGGCAATGGTACGCACCACGCCGTCACCCAGCTGCTGCTGCACCTCGAGCGTGAGGCCATTTTCCTCGATCTTCAGAGCGTCATAGACCTTGGGAATGGCGTCACGCGGGAACTCGACGTCCACCACGGCACCAATAATTTCTACGATTTTTCCAGAACTCATGACCAGTTATCCTCGCAATCCAGATTCTTTCATGAAGCCTTAGCCGACGGCAGCCGCACCAGCAACGATCTCGGAGATTTCCTGCGTGATCGCGGCCTGGCGTGCCTTGTTGTACACCAGCTGCAGCTCGTTGATGATGGTACCGGCATTGTCGGTGGCGCTCTTCATGGCAACCATGCGCGCAGCCATCTCGCAGGCCACGTTTTCAACCACACCCTGATACACCTGGGACTCGATGTAACGCATCAGCAGTCCGTCGAGCACTTCCTTGGAATCCGGCTCGTAGATGTAGTCCCAGTGGTGCTTCAGCTCCTCTTCCTCGGCCGACTCAACCGGGATGAGCTGCTGCACGTAGGGCTTCTGGCTCATGGTGTTGACGAACTCGTTTGCTACCAGGTAGAGCCGGTCGATCCGGCCCTCTTCGTAGGCATCGAGCATCACCTTGATGGTACCGATCAGCTCGGCGATATGCGGCGTGTCACCGAGATGCGTGATCTCGGACACGATGTTCCCATGCCGGCGGAAGAAGCTCGAGGCCTTGGAGCCGATCACGCACAGATCGACCTCCACGCCCTGATCACTCCACTCCTTCATCGCGGTCACGGCCTTCTTGAACAGATTGATGTTCAGGCCACCGCACAGGCCGCGGTCGGTGGAGATGACGATGAAGCCGACACGCTTTGCCTCGCGCTCGACCAGGAACGGATGCTTGTATTCCGGGTGTGCCATCGCCAGGTGCCCGATCACGTTGCGGATCTTGCGGGCATAGGGACGGGTACCGGCCATCCGGTCCTGCGCCTTGCGCATCTTGCTCGCGGCCACCATTTCCATGGCCTTGGTGATCTTCTGAGTACTCTGGATACTCTTGATCTTTGTGCGGATCTCTTTTTCACCCGACATGGGTCAGCCCTCGCTTACCAGACGTTGTTGGCCTTGAAGTCGTCAAGGGCCTTGCGCATTGCCGCTTCGATCTCGTCGTTGTAGTCGGCCGTCTCGTTGATCTTTGCCAGCAGGTCTGCATGCTCGGAGTGCAGATAGCTGTGCAGGGCCTTTTCGAAATCGACTACCTTCTTGGCGTCGATGTCGTCGAGGTAACCCTCGTTGGCCGCAAACAGGGAGAAGGCCATTTCGGCAATCGACAGCGGGCTGTATTGAGGCTGCTTCATCAGCTCGGTCACGCGCTCGCCACGTTCGAGCTGCTTGCGGGTAGCCTCGTCCAGGTCGGATGCAAACTGCGAGAAGGCCGCCAGCTCGCGGTACTGGGCCAGCGCCAGACGCACACCGCCACCGAGCTTCTTGATGATCTTGGTCTGGGCCGCGCCACCTACTCGGGACACCGAGAGGCCGGCATTGATGGCCGGACGGATACCGGCATTGAACAGGTCCGTCTCGAGGAAGATCTGTCCGTCGGTAATCGAGATCACGTTGGTCGGCACGAAGGCAGACACGTCGCCGGCCTGGGTCTCGATGATGGGCAGTGCAGTCAGTGAACCGGTCTTGCCCTTCACCTCGCCATTGGTCATCTGCTCCACGTACTCCTCGTTCACACGGGCGGCACGCTCGAGCAGGCGGGAGTGCAGGTAGAACACGTCACCGGGATAGGCTTCACGGCCCGGCGGACGACGCAGCAGCAGGGAAACCTGGCGGTAGGCCCAGGCCTGCTTGGTCAGGTCGTCGTAGATGATGAGGGCGTCTTCGCCGCGGTCGCGGAAGTACTCACCCATGGCGCAGCCGGCGTACGGGGCGATGTACTGCATGGCGGCAGATTCGGCGGCACCGGCGGCGACCACGATGGTGTGTTCCATGGCGCCGTATTCCTCCAGCTTGCGCACCACGTTGGCGATGGAGGACTGCTTCTGCCCCACGGCCACGTAGATACACTTGATGCCGGTGCCCTTCTGGTTGATGATCGCGTCAAGGGCCACAGCGGTCTTGCCGGTCTGACGGTCACCGATGATCAGCTCGCGCTGCCCGCGGCCGATCGGAACCATGGAGTCGATCGACTTCAGACCGGTCTGGACCGGCTGGTCGACCGACTTGCGCTCGATGACGCCGGGGGCAATCTTCTCGATCGGGGAAGTACCGGCGGCCTCGATCGGGCCCTTGCCGTCCAGCGGGTTGCCGAGCGAGTCCACCACGCGCCCGAGCAGGTTCTCGCCTACCGGGACCTCGAGGATACGGCCGGTACACTTGGCCGTGTCACCCTCGGTGATGTGCTCGTAGTCACCCAGGATCACGGCACCGACGGAGTCGCGCTCCAGGTTCAGTGCCAGACCGTATGTGTCGCCAGGGAATTCGATCATTTCACCTGCCATCACATCGGCCAGGCCGTGGATGCGTACGATACCGTCGGTCACGTTGACCACGGTGCCTTCAGTCCGCGCCTCGGCGGTACCTTCGTACCCCTCGATGCGCTTCTTGATCAGTTCACTGATTTCATTCGGGTTGAGTTGCATCATCGAATCCTCTTAGCGACTCAGGACGCTGGCCAGCTTGTGCAGCCTGCCCTGTATCGAACCATCTATCACAATGTCACCGGCCCGGATCACGGCTCCGCCCAGGAGTGACTCGTCGACCTTGCTGACCAGCTTGACTTCCTTGCCCAGTCGCTTCTTCAGCGACTCGGCCAGGGCCTTCTGGTCGGCATCGGAGAGCGGCTGGGCAGAAAGCACCTCCGCCTCGATCACGCCCTCGGCCTCGTCGCGCAGCTGCTCGTACATGCCCTGCACTTCCGGAATCAGGCCCAGCCGGCCATTCTCGGCCATGGCCTCGATCAGGCGCTTGACCTGGTCGTCGGCCAGGTCGCCGGCGATGCGCACCATCGCCTCGGCCTTTTGCGCCTCGGTGAGCCGCGGTGAGTTGAGGAGCTGCTGGACCTGCTCGTCGCGCACGGCGGCGGCAAGGAAGGCCAGCACCTCCGACCACTTGTCGAAACTGCCCTGCTCCCTTGCCAGCTCGTAGATGGCGCGGGCGTAGGGGCGTGCAGCGGTGGTGACTTCTGACATGGTCTGTTTACCTAGATCTGAGCGGCGAGTTCATCGAGCACCTTCTTGTGCGCGCTGGCGTCGATCTCGCGTTCCAGGATCTTCTCGGCACCGGCCAGGGCAATGGCGGCCACTTCGGCACGCAGCTGCTCCTTGGCTCGGTTGATCTCCTGCTCGATCTCGGCCTGGGCGGCAGTCTTGATGCGCTCGGCCTCCTCGACAGCGGCCTGCTTGGCCTCGTCGATGATTTCGGCAGAGCGCTTCTGCGCCTGGGCGATGATCTCGGCCGCCTGTTTCTTGGCCTCGTGCAGCTCTTCCTTGGCGCGCTGCTGCGCGAGCTCCTGCTCGTGCATGCCTCGCTCGGCGGCCGCCAGGCCTTCGGCGATGCGCTTCTTGCGATCTTCCAGCGCGTTGAGGATCGGCTCCCACAGGAAGGCCTTGATGAACCAGATGAGCACCGCGAAGGTGAGCAACTGGCCGATAAGCGTGGCTGTAACGTTCACGACTACCCCCTGGAGGTTGTCAGTTCAAGGAAGCCGAAGGAGATCAGCCGCCGATTGCGTTCTTGGCCGCACCGATGAAGGGGTTGGCGAAGATGAACCACATGGAGATACCCAGAACGATCATCGGGAAGGCCTCCATCAGGCCGCCGGTAAACAGCATCTGACCGGTGAGCTGGGCACGCATTTCGGGCTGACGGGCAATACCTTCGATGAACTTGGAGCAGATCATGCCCCAGCCAAGGGCAGAACCCAGTCCGGCAGCAGCGAGGATGATGCCCACGCCGATAGCGGTGGAAGCGTAGATACTTGCGATCAGTTCAGCACCCATTTTTCAGTTCTCCTAGGTAGAAAGGTTGAAACCAGTGGTTGAATCAATGCTCATCCGTAACCGCGAGGCTCAGATAAACAATGGTAAGCAGCATGAAGATGAAGGCCTGCAGGGTGATTACCAGGATGTGGAAGATCGCCCACATGCCCCCCAGGGCCACCTGTGCCGGCATGGCCCAGATGGAAAACGACAGCAGCGCGATGAGCATGAACAGCAGCTCGCCGGCAAACATGTTGCCGAACAGACGCAGTGCCAGGCTGACCGGCTTGGCAATTTCCTCGATGGCGGTCATGACGATGTTGACCGGCATCAGCCACTTGCCGAACGGATGGAACAGGAAGGTCTTGATGTAGCCGACCACGCCCCGGGTCTTGATGTTGTAGTAGATCACCATGCCGAAGACGAAGAACGCCAGCGCAAAGGTGGTATCGAGGTTGGTGGTGGGCACCACCTTGAGATAGGTGTGATGCGGGTCGCCGGTGACCAGGGTGGCCAGCCAGGGCATCAGGTCGACCGGGATCAGGTCCATGGCATTCATCAGGAACACCCAGACAAAGATGGTCAGGGCCACCGGACCGATCCACTTGTTCTTGCGATCGGGGAAGATGTCCTCGATCTGCTGGTTGACGAACTCGACGACGAATTCGATCAGATTCTGCATGCCGGTGGGCTTGTCGGGATCGACATTGCGGCCAACCTTCCAGGCCACCAGCATCATGACCAGCGCGAGCAGTGCGCCCACCAGCCAGGTATCGACGAAGAAGGCATTGAAGTCGATCAGGGCGGCCGGCTTGTGGGTCACCGGATCACAGCCGATGCACCAGTTGGTGAGGTGATGCTGGATGTACTCGACCGGATTGGCGGTGGCTGGTGCGGATGCTTCGCTCACGACTATGCTCCAGTTGTCAATCGTTGGTGCCGGATTGTGGCCCTGCCTCGAGCTGCCGGGCGCCGCTGACCAGGTAGGCCAGCTGGGCCAGCGCAAAGCTCGCCAGCAGGGGCAATGGATCCAGCTTCAGCAGTCCCAGGCCCACCGCCAGTGCGATGAGCACGAAGATGAATCGCTGTACCGCCCCGAAGTAGAGGCTGTACACGCCACGCTGCGGATCCGTCTTCGCCAGCTCTCCGGCCCTGACCAGCCTGCGGCTGAGCATCAGGGTGTTGAGCAGCGCGACGGCCCCCCCGTAGAGCGCGGCGAGGGCTGCGGCATCGCCCTTCAGGTACCAGGCGCCTCCGATGGCAGTTGCGACTAGGGCCGCCTGGATGATGAGCAGGGCGTTGCGCATGCGCAGTATTCAGTCTCGGTTTTGTCTCCCGACGGGCGCAGCATTCCCCCTGGGGCCTGCCCCATCGGTGCGCGAAGTATAAGGAACCTCTGATCAATTCGCAACATGGCCCGCAACGCCCTGATCCAGCCGCTTCCGGGCCTTGTGCCGTGGCCATCCGGGCAGGCCAGCACACATTCAGCGAATGCGTTCGAGGATGCCGTCGAGTTCGTCGAGGCTGCTGTATTCGATGACCAGCCTGCCCTTGCCCCGCTTGTCGTAATCGATGCGCACCGGCGCGCCGATGCGCTCGGAGAGGTCTTCCTCCAGACGTACCACGTCGGGATTGCGTGCCGTGCCCGCCTTTTGTTTCGGTGCCTCAGCCGTGTTCAGCAGGCGCTTGACCAGGGCCTCGGTCTGACGCACGGACAGCGCCTTTTTCACCACCTGTTGCGCGGCCTCGACCTGCCGTTCGCCCTTGAGCGCGAGCAGCGCCCGTGCATGGCCCATCTCGAGCAGCCCCTCGTCCACCAGCGCCTTGACCTGTTCTTCCAGCTCCAGCAGGCGCAACAGGTTGCTGACCGCGGTGCGGGAGCGGCCCACGGCCTCGGCGGCCTGCTGGTGGGTCAGGCCGAACTCGTCGATCAGGCGGCGAATGGCCTGGGCCTCTTCCATGGCGTTGAGGTCTTCGCGCTGGATGTTCTCGATCAGGGCCATGGCGGCTGCGGCCTGATCGGGGATGTCGCGGATCACGGCCGGGATCTCGTGCAGCCCGGCCATCTGCGCCGCCCGCCAGCGCCGCTCGCCGGCGATCAGCTCGTAGCCCTCCTCCACCGGGCGCAGCACCACCGGCTGCACCAGGCCCTGGGCACGGATGGAATCGGCCAGCTCCTGCAGGGCCTCGGGGCGGATGTGAATACGGGGCTGGTACTTGCCGCGGCGGATCTGTTCGATGGGCACCTGTTTCAGGTCCCGCGCCTCTTCTTCCGCGTCCTGTTTCTTGCCGGCGGAGCTCAGCAATGCGTCGAGTCCGCGGCCCAGTCCGGGTCGTTTTGCCATGGTTTTCAGCTCTATGCGGCAGTCCGGGTCTGGCGGCGCAGGATCTCGCCGGCCAGGGCGAGATAGGCCAGCGCGCCCTTGGACTGCTTGTCGTAGTGGATGACGGCCATGCCGTGGCTGGGTGCCTCGGCGAGGCGTATGTTACGCGGAATGATGGTGTTGTACACCTTGTCGCCGAAGTGCTCCTTCAACTGGCCGGATACATCCTGCGCCAGGTTGTTGCGCGGATCGTACATGGTGCGCAGCAGGCCTTCGATTTCCAGTTCGGGATTGACCGCCTCACGGATGCTCTCGATGGTCTGCATCAGGGCGGTGAGCCCCTCCAGCGCGTAGTACTCGCACTGCATGGGGATGATGACACCCTGGGCGGCCACCAGCGCGTTGACGGTGAGCATGTTGAGCGAGGGCGGGCAGTCGATGAGGATGAAATCGTAGTCGGGCAGGACCGGCTCCAGCGCACGCTTGAGCTTGAATTCGCGGCCGAACTGGTTCATCAGCTCGACCTCGGCGGCGGTGAGGTCGCCGTTGGCGCCGATCATGTCGTAGCCGGTGTGCTCGAGCCGCTCGATCGCCGCGCGCGCCTCGGCCTGACCCAGCAGCAGTTCGGCGGAGGTGGTCTGCAGCTCGTACTTGTCGAGCCCGCTGCCCATGGTGGCGTTGCCCTGCGGATCCATGTCCACCAGCAGCACGCGACGGCGCGTGGCCGCCAGCGAGGCGGCGAGGTTGATGCTGGTGGTGGTCTTGCCCACCCCGCCCTTCTGGTTGGTTATGGCGTAGATGCGGGTCATGACGGATTCCTGCTCGGGGCCTGCTCCTCCGGGGCCAGTTCGACGAGATGGCGTTCGGCCTCGAGGCCGGGCACGGCGACCGGATGCACGGCCAGCACGCGGACGTCCTCGGGCAGTTCGGCCAGCTCCTCGTCGGGCCGGCGCCCCTTCATCGCCAGCCAGCGGCCGCCGGGGGCCAGCAGCGGCCGGCTCAGATCGGTGAATTCGGCCAGGCTGGAGAACGCGCGACTGATGACTGTATCAAATGCACCCTGTTCCGGGTAGTCCTCGACCCGGCCGTGCACTACCCGGGCATTGTCCAGACCCAGCGCAGTCACGGCCTGCTGCATGAAGGCCGCCTTCTTGCCCACGCTGTCGATGAGCGTCACCTCGAGCCCCGGCCGGGCCAGCGCCAGCGGGATGCCCGGCAGGCCCGCACCACTGCCGATGTCGAGCAGGCGGCCCCGCTCCGGTATCCACGGCAGCACGGCCAGCGAGTCCAGCAGGTGATGGGTGACCATCCGCTCCGGGTCGCGAATGGCGGTGAGGTTGTGGGTGCGATTCCAGCGCGCGAGCAGCGCAAGGTAATCGGCCAGCGGTGCGGCCAGGGCGGGATCGAGCCCCAAGGCCCCGAGTCCCGCCTCAAGCTGCGCCACCGCCCGCTCCATCGTGGCCTATCGGCCCTCCGCGGCCCGATGGGCGATGCGCGACAGGGCGCCGGTCATCTTCTTCACCACTTCCGCCCGGTCGTCGATGCCGTGGCGTTCGGCGATCCAGGCCGGCTCGTTCCAGCCGATGTAGACCTTGCCGCCCTCTTCCCAGACCAGCATTTTCATCGGCAGGTCGATGGCCGCCGTGCGCCGCGACTGCATCAGCCGGGTACCGAGATTGGGGTTGCCGAAGATCAGCACGGTGGTGGGCGGCAGCTCCAGGCCAACCCGGCGGGCATTGGCCCGGTGATCGACCTTCGCCATCAGGCTCACCGGCGGCAGCTCGTCGAGGATCTGCTCGATACGCTGCACGGTCTCGTCGAAGCCGTGGCGGCTGACGATCACCTGCATGCCCTCGCCTGCTGCGGGTGCGGCCAGCAGCGGAGCGGAAACCAGAAGGCTCAGGAGAATGGCCGACAGGACAGGGATGATTCGCTTCATCTTCAGTACTCCCTTATTGATTGTGCGGGGGTGCAGGGAACCTCTGAATAATTCTGTGCGAGGCAGGTTGCGCCTGACAGGTTCGAGAACAGGGCGAAGTTTGCAGCCAATAGCGAGACTATTGGCAAGAACTTCAACGCCGTTATCGGGCCTGTCAGGCGCAAGATGTGCGTGCATGAATTATTCAGAGGTTCCCTAGTCTGCGCCACCGGCGGCCCCGCTTACAGGACCTGGGTCACGCTGCCCGCCGTGGCGGTGCTTGCGGATCCAGACCAGAAGCAGCGAGATGGCCGCCGGCGTCATGCCGGGGATGCGCTCGGCCTCGCCGATGGTGGCCGGGCGGCGGCGTTCGAGCTTCTCGGTGAGCTCGGCCGAGAGGCCGGGCACCGCGGCATAGTCGAAGTCTTCGGGGATGGCGGTGGCGGCCTGCCGACGGTTGCGTTCGATCTCGGCCTGCTGGCGCTCGATGTAACCGGCGTACTTGATCTGGGTCTCCACCTGCAGGGCCACCGAGGCATCCCTCACGGCCGGCCCCAGACCGGGCAGCGCCATCAGCGCGGCATAGTCCACCCCGGGGCGGCGCAGCAGCTCCTCGGCCGTCTGCTCGCGCGAGAGCGGCCCGCCGAGCACGGCCTCGGCCTGCTCCAGCGGCAGGTCGGCAGGGCGCACCAGAGTGGCGCGCAGGCGCTGGCGCTCGGCCTCGATGGCCTCGCGACGGGCCTCGAAGGCGGCCCAGCGGGCATCGTCCACCAGGCCCAGCTTGCGGCCGACGGGGGTCAGACGCAGGTCGGCATTGTCCTCGCGCAGCATCAGGCGGTGCTCGGCCCGCGAGGTGAACATGCGGTAGGGCTCCTGGGTGCCGAGGGTGATGAGGTCGTCGATCAGTACCCCGATGTAGGCCTCGTCCCGGCCCGGCGACCAGGGTTCGCGCCCCTGCACCCGCAGCGCGGCATTGAGCCCGGCGACAAGCCCCTGGGCCGCGGCCTCCTCGTAACCGGTGGTGCCGTTGATCTGGCCGGCAAACCAGAGTCCCTCGATGAAGCGGGTCTCCAGGCTCGGGCGCAGGTCACGCGGATCGAAGTAGTCGTACTCGATGGCGTAGCCCGGGCGTGTGATGTGGGCCCGCTCGAAGCCCCTGATCGAGCGCACGAGTTCGATCTGCACATCGAAGGGCAGCGAGGTGGAGATCCCGTTGGGATACACCTCGTGGGTATCCAGTCCCTCGGGCTCGACGAAGATCTGATGCCGTTCGCGATCCGCGAAGCGCACGATCTTGTCCTCGATGGAGGGACAGTAACGCGGGCCCACACCCTCGATCACTCCGCTGTACATGGGCGAACGGTCGAGCCCGCCCTGAATGATCTCGTGAGTACGCGGGTTGGTCCAGGTGATGTGACAGGGCACCTGCCGCGGATGCAGGTCCGGGCTGCCGATGAACGAGAACACCGGGGTCGGCTCGTCGCCCGGCTGGGTCTCCAGCACCGACCAGTCGATGCTGCGGCCATCGATGCGCGGCGGGGTCCCGGTCTTGAGCCGGCCGACACGAAACGGCAGTTCCCGCAGTCGTTCGGCCAGACGGATGGAGGGCGGATCACCTGCCCTTCCGCCGCTCGATTGTTCCAGCCCGATGTGAATGCGCCCGCCGAGGAAGGTGCCCACGGTGAGCACCACGGCGGGCGCCTCGAAGCGCAGGCCCATCTGTGTCACCACCCCCTGCACGCGGTCGCCCTGGACGATGAGGTCGTCCACCGCCTGCTGGAACAGCCACAGGTTGGGCTGGTTCTCGACCATCTCGCGGATGGCCTGACGGTAGCGCAGGCGGTCGGCCTGGGCACGGGTGGCGCGCACGGCCGGACCCTTGCGCGCGTTGAGGATGCGGAACTGGATGCCCCCGCGATCGGCCGCCAGCGCCATGGCTCCGCCCAGGGCATCCACTTCCTTGACCAGATGCCCCTTGCCGATGCCGCCGATGGCCGGATTGCAGCTCATCTGGCCAATGGTTTCGATGTTGTGAGTGAGCAGCAGGGTGCGCACGCCCGTCCGGGCCGCCGCCAGGGCCGCCTCGGTACCGGCGTGGCCGCCGCCGACCACGATGACATCGAAACGCTCGGGGAATTGCATCACTTTCAGCTACTCAGGGTCTTCGGCCTATTGTAGGCCCGGTTTGGCCTGGCGGGTAATTTTCCCGTGTCGCCCGGGGTTGTGCCAGCCGTGCCGTCACGCGGGCTCGGCCGGGGACAGGGGCTCCACCGCCTGTTGTGGCCGATGGCGGGAGAGATCATGGGCCGCCTGCAGATTGAGCCAGAATTCCGGTGTGGTATTGAAGGCCTGGGCCAGCAGCCAGGCGGTCTGGGGCGAGATGCCTCGCTTGCCGGTGACGATTTCGTTGACGCGCTGCACGGGAATACCCAGATGAGCAGCCAGGGCCTTCTGTGACAGGCCCATGGGCTCGAGAAACTCCCGCAGCAGGATCACGCCGGGATGAGTGGCAATGCGATGGCTCGGTATCATGGCACACCTCGCTAGCGGTGATAATCGACGATCTGCACATCATGAGCATTGGCATTTTCCCAGCGGAACACCAGCCGCCACTGGCGGTTGATGCGTATGCTGTGAAAACCGGCCCGGTCTCCTTTCAACTGCTCCAGCCGGTTCCCGGGCGGCGAGCGCAGATCGTTCAGAGACTGCGCGGCATTGAGCACATCCAGCTTCAGCAGCGCAAGTTCACGAACTTCCCGCGGCAACCGGCGTACATGAGCGCTTTCCAGGCCATGAAAGAGATCAGCAGTAGCCCGGTTGCCAAAGGACAGGATCATACACGGATTATCATGGATACACGGTATCCGTGCAAGCATGCAGGGGCATCAGGGCATGAGCAGCACCCGCTTGCCAATCCCATGACCCTCGGCAACGGCCCCGAGCCCTGCCACCAGGGCATCGAGGTCAAATGGCTGCGGCTCGCCGCGGAGGGTCGTCCTGAGCACGCCCTGGTCCACGGCCTGGGCCACCCGATCCAGGATCTGCCCCTGCCGGGCCATGTCGCGGGTCCCGTACAGTGGCCGGGTGAACATGAACGCCCAGTGCAGCCCGGCGCTCTTGCGCTTGAGGGTGTTGATGGTCTCGGCATCGGCGAAATCGTCGATGAAACCGATCGCACCCTGCGGACGCAGCAGTTCGGCCAGCGCCGGGCCATGCTCGCCGGCATGGGTAATGCAGAAGATCCAGCGCGGATCGGGCAGACCCTGCGCGCGGTAGCCCGCCACCAGGTCGCCATGGTGGTCGATGACATGCTCCGCCCCCATGTCCAGACACCAGGCCCGCCCGGCCTCGCTGCCACTGGTTGCCACCACTTCCAGACCGGCGATCCGGCTGGCGAGCTGCAGCGCCAGGGAGCCCACGCCACCACTGCCGCCAATCACCAGCAGCGGCTCGCCCAGGTCCTCGGACGGATCGATGCGCAGGCGGTCGAAGAGCATCTCCCATGCCGTGAGGCTGGTGAGCGGCATGGCCGCGGCCTCGGCGAAATCGAGCGTGCGCGGCATGTGGCCGACGATGCGGTGATCCACCCGCTGAAGTTGCTGCCAGCACCCGGGACGATTGACCGCCCCGGCATACCAGACCCGATCGCCGGGCCGGAATCCGCTGACACCCTCGCCGACCGCATCCACCTCACCGGCGGCATCCCAGCCGAGTACCACCGGGGTGCTCGCCCGTTCGGGCTGGCGTGCCAGCATCTTGACGTCGACCGGGTTGAGGGCAATGGCCCGTATCCGGACGCGGAGTTCTCCCGGCCCCGGTTCCGGAGCCGGGGCCTCGAATGCGACCAGACCCATGGAATCGGGATGATCGACACGCGAAAGGTAACCGATGGCCTGCATGCGCTGCCTCCGTCATGCGGTTGGGATGCCGACATTCTCGGTCCTGTGGCTGGCATTTCAAGATGTGAAAAGGGGTCTGTCCCCTTTTCCACTGAATCTGAGCGCCGAATGTTTCGTACCCGCTGCGCGGGCTGAAGACTGGCACCCCCAATCCCCTTGGCCCGTGTCGGCCGTGGGCGCAGGAGCGCAGCGGATGTGCAATTCACCACTGGATGTCGCGCTACTTTCCGATGCAGAAGGAGGAAAAGATCTCGCCCAGCAGATCATCGGCGGTGAAGCGGCCGGTGATCTCTTCCAGTGCCTGCTGGGCCTGGCGCAGTTCCTCGGCCAGCAACTCGCCATCGCGGTGTGCAAGGTGCAGCGCGGCCTGTTCCAGGTGTCCGGCTGCCTGCTCCAGGGCGGCGAGATGCCGGCGACGGGCCGAGAACACGCCACTGGCGCCCTCGTAGCCCATGCGCTGCTTGAGCGTCCGGCGCAGTACGTCCAGCCCGGCACCGGTCCGGGCCGAGAGGTAGATGCAGCCTTCTGCCTCACCGGGCGCGTGTCCGCTGAGATCGATCTTGTTGTGCACCTCGAGCACCTCGAGTCCCTGCGGCAGCCGGTCGAGGATGGCCTGCTCCTCCGCGCCACGCCCGAGCTGATCGTCGACCAGCAGCAGGACCAGGTCGGCCTGTTCGATGGCCTGCCAGGCACGCCGGATCCCCTCGGCCTCCACCGGGTCGGTGGATTCGCGCAGGCCGGCGGTGTCGATCACGTGCAGGGGCATGCCGTCGATCTGGATGTGCTCGCGCAGCAGGTCGCGGGTGGTGCCGGCAATGTCGGTGACAATGGCCGCCTCGGTGCCGGCCAGGGCGTTGAGCAGGCTGGACTTGCCGGCATTGGGCCGGCCGGCGATCACCAGCGTCATCCCCTCCCGCAGCA
>RFHG01000291.1 GCA_003696465.1 Gammaproteobacteria bacterium
ACCGGAGAATGGGTACAGCGGGAAACCGCCAGCCCCGGTGCCGTTCTGGCCCGTATCGCCTCCAGCCATCTGCGCGTGGGCAGCTTCGAATACCTGGCCCATCGTCGGGAAGGCGCGGCCCTGCACCGCCTGGCCGACCATGCCATCGCCCGGCACGACCCCGACCTGGAGCATGAGCCCGACCGCTACTTCCTGCTGCTCGAGCGCGTTGCCGAACGCCAGGCAGCGCTGGTCGCCCGCTGGATGGCTGTCGGTTTCATCCACGGCGTGATGAACACCGACAACATGACCCTGTCCGGAGAGACCATCGACTACGGGCCCTGCGCCTTCATGGACCGCTACCACCCGCAAACCGTTTTCAGCTCCATCGACCGCTTTGGCCGCTATGCCTGGGGCAACCAGCCCACCATCCTGCAATGGAACCTGGCCCGGCTGGCCGAGGCCCTGCTGCCCCTGATCGACCCCGAAGACACCGATCGGGCCGTGGCGCGCGCCACCGAGCTCGTCAACGACATCCCGCAACGCTATCGACGGCACTGGCTGGCAGCCATGCGCGGCAAACTCGGCCTGCTCGATCAGGCAGCCGGCGACGAGGTACTGATCAACGACTTCCTCAACCTGCTCGAGGCCAACGAGGTCGATTTCACCCTCGCCTTCCGTCACCTCACCGACGCCGCTGAGGGTGATGCGAAGCCCCTGCTCGCCCTGTTCCCGGACACCGCACCGGCAGAGGCCTGGCTGGAACAATGGGAAGAACGCAGCACCCTGGAATCCAGCCCCGCCGAGACCCGGCTCGACACCATGCGCCGGGCCAACCCCATCTACATCCCGCGCAACCACAAGGTCGAGGAAGCGCTCCAGGCCGCAGTCGAACAGGGCGATCCACAACCCTTCCAGCGCCTGCTCGAGGTATTGGCAGAACCCTTTACCCAGCGTCCAGGACTGGAGGAGTACGAACAGCCTGCCCCGCCCTCCTTCGGCCCCTACCAGACCTTCTGCGGCACCTGAGCCTCAGCCCCGCGTGGCGGACACGCGGGCCTGCGCCTGACGATACAGGGCTATCGCCTCCTCTTCGTCCACATCACGCCAGACCCGATACGCATCGGCCACCGCAAAGCTGCGCCCCTCGCGGACATTGGCGCAATACACCGCATCTGCCTCCGGCGCCACCCGTGCCAGGGCATCATCATGGGCGGTAGGCACCGCCACAATCACCTCGCGGGCATTCAGCCGGCGCAGGGCCCGAATCGCCGTCAGCATCGTGGAGCCGGCCGCAATGCCATCATCCACCAGCACCACCGTGCGCGTGTCCAGAGGCGGGAACGGCGCATCGCCACGGAACTTGTGCACCCGCCGCATCACCTTCTCCCGAGCTGCCTCCACCTGGGCATGCACCGTCTCCTCATCCAGCCCATAGGCGCGTATGTAGTCCTCGTTCAGCCAGACACTGCCATCGAAGGCCACCGCACCAAAACCGGCCTCAGTCGTCCACGGCAGCAGCACCTTGCTCACCACTGCCACCTCCAGCGGCAGACCAAGTCGCTCGGCACACGCCACCGCCACCGGCACCCCGCCGGAGGGAATTCCCATCACCAGCGCATCAGCAGGCACCTGCCCATCCAGCATCGCCGCCAGCACCAGCCCGGCGTGCCTTCGGTCATCGAACACCCGAACCTGCCCATGCAGCTCCGGCACCTCGTAAATCTTCGTCATCGAACTCAATCCGCGTTATCTACCACAAAATATGGGGTCAAAATCGCGGGAATCACCCCCATTGCCCATGGCCGGGCTCTCGGCCACCATAAAATGCCGTTTTCCTTTACTTTCCGCCGCTTGTCGGGTATCTTTCGCGCCTTCCGAAGGGCAATACCCCTTCCCGGGCGCAGGCCAGGACGGCCCGAAACAACGAGCACGCTGGCGTGCTCCGCCCCAAACGGAGGCTGTCTGCCTGAACAGCCATTACAATTAGCCCAGGTTCCGGAGAGGTGTCCGAGTGGTTGACTCGATTGCCCGGAGCAATCGAGGTCGCCCGAAGGGCGCCCCGAAGGGGTTCGGGCCAGGACGGCCCGAAACAACGAGCACGCTGGCGTGCTCCGCCCCAAACGGAGGCTGTCTGTACG
>RFHG01000292.1 GCA_003696465.1 Gammaproteobacteria bacterium
ATCACCGGCTGGAAGGACTGGTAGGGGTGATGCAGGAGGATGTCACCGGCGGCAATGGCATCGAACACCGACTCCTGCCCCTGCAGGGCGTCCGGCAGCCCCGGGGTAAAGGGCGGAAACTTGAGGTCGGGCCGGTCCACCAGATCGGGCACCGCCAGCAGGCGGCGCAGGTTGACCGGGCCGTTGACCTGGTACAGGTCGGCCTCGGTGAGATGGAACTGGGCAAGCAGGAAGTCGATGGCCTTGCGTGAGCAGTTGTCGGCCACCTCAAGGCGCACGGCGGCACCGTAGTTGCGCGACGGCAGTTCGCCTTCCAGGGCGCGCTTGAGGTCCTCTGTCTCTTCCTCGTCGACGAACAGGTCGCTGTTGCGGGTGACGCGGAACTGGTAGCAGCCGGTGACCTCCATGCCCGGAAACAGCTCGTCGACAAAGGCATGAATGATCGAGGACAGGAACACGAACTCGTAGGGCGCGCGGGCCACCTCGCGGGGCAGGGGGATGATGCGCGGCAGCGAGCGCGGGGCCTGTACCACGGCGATATTGCCCTCGCGGCCAAAGGCGTCGCGCCCCTCCAGCGTGATGATGAAGTTGAGGCTCTTGTTGAGAATGCGCGGGAAGGGGTGGGCCGGGTCGATGCCGAGCGGCGAGAGCACCGGCAGCAGTTCGCGGCGGAAATAGCGGTGCAGCCACTGGCGCTGCTCGTCGTTCCAGTGGGTACGGCGCCCGAAGCGGATGCCTTCCTCGGCGAGCTGCGGAATCAGCTCCTCGTTGAGCAGCCGGTACTGGGCATCCACCAGGCGATGGGCCTCTTCCTGCACCGCCTCGAACTGGGCCTGCGGGCTCATGCCGTCGGGGCCGGTGGTGTTGATGCCCAGCTCGATCTGCTGCTTGAGCCCGGCCACGCGGATCTCGAAGAACTCGTCCAGGTTGGAGCTGGAGATGCACAGGTAGCGCAGCCGCTCCAGCAGGGGCATGGTCTCGTCCCGCCCCAGCTCCAGCACCCGGCGGTTGAAGGCCAGCAGGCTCAGCTCGCGGTTGATGTAGTATTCGGGGTTGTCCAGATCGACAGGCGGGGCCTGCGTGGTCTCGTTCATGGCGGCACTTCGCGTGTTTTCGGTTCGTTTTTCAAGCATATCCCGTTTTCATGACAGTTTTGTTGACCTGGCGCAGGGGAGTGGGCAGCCCCGTCATGCTTGTGTAACATTGGCGCCCTACAATCGCGGCCATGAACAGTATGCCCAGCCTCGAACACGGTTTCGATCCGGACAGCCCCGCCGTACAGCGCCGCTTGCGCTGGCGCCTGCTCAAGGATCACATCCTCCGGCACCTGATCAGCTTTGGTGGCATCTCGGTCATCATCGCCATCGTGCTCATCTTCTTCTACCTCGCCTGGGAGGTCTATCCGCTGTTCCGCCCGGCCGAGATCGATCCACAGGAAAACTACCCGTTCGTCAACGAGTTGAAGGGGGCGCCCCGCTTCCTGGCCACCGAGGAGCAGGCCGAGGTGGGCACGGTGGTGACGGATGCCGGGGAAGTGCTGTTCTTCCACGTGGCCGATGGCAAGCCGGTCAAGCAAGTGGAGCTGCCGCTGGGCGAGGGCGGCATGACCAGCTTTGCCGAGGGGCGGCTGCTGGAGTCCGGGCTGATGGTGGCCGGCACCGGCAAGGGCGAGGCCCTGCTGTTCAAGCGCCATTTCGAGGTGACCTACCCCGGTGACAAGCGGCTGATCACGCCCTCCGTCACCTATCCCTACGGTGAAGAACTTCATGTGCTGGATCCCGAGGGCCACCCCCTGCGCCTGATCGCGCTGGCCAACGACGAGGACAACAACGCCACCCTGGTCGGGGTGACCGATGACGACCGCCTGGTCTTCACCCGCTTTGCGGTGGAGGAGAACCTGATGGGCGAGCGCGAGGTGGAGCAGGTCGAGGGCAGCATGCCGCGGCCCGACCATGCGCCCGTGGGCATTGCCGTCAGCGGCCTGGGCGAGTGGCTGTTCGTGGCCGATGACGCAGGCTGGCTGACCATGTACGACCTGCGTGACCCGGATGACATCAAGGTGGCCGATCGCAAGGAGGTTGGCCGCAACGGCCGCGAGGTGACGGCCATGCGCATGCTGATGGGTGGCATCTCGGTGCTCATCGGCTATTCCGATGGCAGCGTGGAACAGTGGTTCCCGGTGCGTGACGACAACAACCGCTACCACCTGGCGCATGTGCGCGACTTCCGCCTGGGCGACAGCCCGGTACGCCTGATCGAGCCGGAACGCCAGCGCAAGGGCTTTGCCGCGGCCGACGAGGCCGGCAATCTGGGCATCTTCTACACCACTTCCGAGCGCCGCCTGCTCGACCGGCGCATGCCGGAGGGTATCCGCCTGATGGCCATCTCGCCGCGTTCGGACCACATGCTGCTGCTGGACCAGAAGGGACGGATGGATGTCTGGGCGGTGCACAACGAGCACCCGGAGGTTTCGTGGAAGGCGCTGTGGGGCAAGGTCTGGTACGAGGGCTACCAGAAACCCGAGTTCATCTGGCAGTCGTCCGCGGCCAACCAGGACTTCGAGCCCAAGCTGTCGCTCACCCCGCTGGCCTTCGGCACTTTCAAGGCGGCCTTCTATGCCATGATCGTGGCCATGCCGCTGGCCATTCTCGGCGCCATCTACACCGGCTATTTCATGGCCCCGCAGATGCGCAGGCTCATCAAGCCCACCATCGAGATCATGGAGGCCCTGCCGACCGTGATCCTCGGTTTCCTGGCCGGCCTGTGGCTGGCGCCCTTCCTCGAGCTGCACCTGCCCGGCGTGGTGGTGCTGATGCTGATGATGCCTGTGGGCATACTGGTGGCGTCCTACCTGTGGTCACGCCTTCCGATGTCGGTACGCGCGCTGGTACCCGAGGGCTGGGTACCCGCCCTGCTGATCCCGGTGGTGGCCTTCATTGCCTGGCTGAGCTTTGCCGTGTCGCTGCCCATCGAGGAGGCCTTCTTCGACGGCAATTTCGTCCACTGGCTGACCGACAGCCTGGGCGTGGACTTCGACCAGCGCAACAGCATCGTCATCGGCTTTGCCATGGGCTTTGCCGTGATCCCGACCATTTTCTCCATTACCGAGGACGCCATCTTCGGCGTGCCCAAGCATCTGACCACCGGCTCGCTGGCGCTGGGCGCCACTCCCTGGCAGACCCTGGTGCGGGTGGTGCTGCCGAGCGCCAGCCCCGGTATCTTCTCCGGCACCATGATCGGGCTTGGCCGCGCGGTGGGCGAGACCATGATCGTGCTGATGGCCACCGGCAACACGCCGGTGATGGACATGAACATCTTCGAGGGCATGCGCACGCTGTCGGCGAACATCGCGGTGGAGATGCCCGAGGCCGAGGTGGCGAGCACCCACTTCCGCGTGCTGTTCCTGGCCGCGCTGGTGCTGTTCCTCGCTACCTTCCTGTTCAATACCGGCGCCGAGCTGGTGCGCCAGCGCTTGCGCAACAAGTACGCGAGGCTCTGATTCATGCTGGCCGACATGAAAACCTGGTATCGCAGCGGTTCCCCGTGGATCTGGCTCAACGCCGCGGCCGTGGCGGCCAGCTTCATCATGGTGGTAGGACTGCTCGGGCTGATTGCCGTGCGCGGGCTGGTGCACTTCTGGCCCCATCCCGTTCATGAACTGCAGTACGAGTGGAACGGCAAGCTCGAGCGCGTCATCGGCGAGATCCAGGACGAGGAGACGGTCACCGTGCAGCGCCTTCGCGATGCAGGGGTGCCGCTGCCGGACGACGTGAAGGAACTCATCGTCACCCGCTATCTGGTCAAGATCGGCAACCGCGACATCTATGGCGTGGACTTCCGCAACATCGTGGCGCCCCTGATCAAGGCCGACAGCACGCCGGAGGATCTGGTGCTGCTCGAGCGCTGGGAATACGGCAACTTCTACGGCTACCTGAAAAAGGTCAAGAAGGGCGGGGAAGTGGTCGCCAGCGGTGACGCGGCCTGGTCCGCCCTGCAACCCCTGCTCGAGCGGGCCAATCGCCTGCATGATGAAGTGCACAGGATCGAGCGTGACGAGATCGGCTCGGTGAACTACCGCCTCGAGCAGCTGCGCCTGAAGCAGCGCCGCTACGAACTCGACGATGCGCTGACCCCCGAGGTGCAGGCCGAGCTGCAGGCCGAGCGCGACCTGCTCAAGCACGAGTACGAGCAGCTTCAGGGCCGCCTGGCGCAGCTGCGCACCGACCTGCAGCGCGACAGCATCGTCATGGAGATCCAGACCGGCCAGGAGGTGGAGATTCCGCTCGGCAAGGTGGTGCATGCGTACCGGCCGAACAGCCTGGGTTTCTTCGGTCGCATCGGCCACTTCTTCGCCAAGATGTGGGAGTTCGTCTCCACCGAACCGCGCGAGGCCAATACCGAGGGTGGCGTGTTCCCGGCCATCTTCGGCACCGTGACCATGGTGCTGGTGATGTCGGTACTGGTGACCCCCCTGGGCGTGGTGGCGGCCGTGTATCTGCGTGAATATGCCAGGGAGGGGCCCATCGTTCGCCTCATCTACATCGCGGTCAACAACCTGGCCGGGGTGCCCTCGATCGTCTATGGCGTGTTCGGTCTCGGTTTCTTCGTCTATTTCATTGGCGGCAACATCGACCAGCTGTTCTTCCCCGAAGCCCTGCCGGCGCCCACATTCGGCACCCCGGGCCTGCTGTGGGCCTCGCTGACCCTGGCCCTGCTCACCCTGCCGGTGGTGATCGTCTCCACCGAGGAAGGTCTGGCGCGCATTCCGCGGGCCATTCGCGAGGGCTCCCTGGCGCTGGGCGCCACCAAGGCCGAGACCCTCTGGCGCGTGGTGCTGCCGATGGCCAGCCCGGCCATGATGACCGGCCTCATCCTGGCCGTGGCCCGTGCCGCCGGCGAGGTGGCGCCGCTCATGCTGGTGGGTGTGGTGAAGCTGGCCCCGTCACTGCCGATCGACGGCAACTTCCCCTTCATCCATCTGGACCGCAAGTTCATGCATCTGGGCTTCCACATCTATGATGTCGGCTTCCAGAGTCCCAATGTGGAGGCGGCCCGGCCGCTGGTCTATGCTACCGCCCTGTTGCTGGTGCTCCTGATCATCGTGCTCAACTTCACGGCCATCGGCATACGCAATCATCTGCGCGAGAAATACCGCGCACTGGAGAACTGACAGGTGAACGACATGACGCCCAACACGCCTACCCACGGGGTCGACATCAGCCTGCTCGACCGTGACGAGGATGCCCGTGAGCTGGCCGACGAGAAGATCTGTCTCGATATCCGCAATCTCGATCTCTACTACGGGGACAAGCAGGCCCTGTTCGGCATCAACATGCAGATCCCGGAGAAGCGGGTCACGGCCTTCATCGGGCCCTCGGGCTGCGGCAAGTCCACGCTGCTGCGCACGCTCAACCGCATGAACGACCTGGTCGATGGTTGCCGGGTCGAGGGTGAGGTGCTGCTCAACGGCGAGGACATCTACGATCGCAAGGTCAACGTGGCCGAGCTGCGGCGCAAGGTGGGCATGGTGTTCCAGAAGCCCAACCCCTTCCCCAAGTCGATCTACGAGAATGTGGCCTATGGCCTGCGCCTGCAGGGGGTCAACAACCGCAGCACACTCGACGACGTGGTCGAGTGGGCCCTGAAGGGCGCGGCGCTGTGGGACGAGGTCAAGGACCGTCTCGACGAGAGTGCCTTTGGCCTTTCCGGAGGTCAGCAGCAGCGACTGGTGATCGCCCGTGCCATCGCCATCCAGCCGGAGGTTCTGCTGCTCGACGAGCCGGCCTCGGCGCTGGACCCGATCTCGACGCTCAAGATCGAGGAACTCATCTACGAGCTCAAGTCCGACTACACCATCGTCATCGTCACCCACAACATGCAGCAGGCGGCGCGGGTGTCGGACTATACTGCGTTCATGTATCTCGGCAAGCTCATTGAATACGACAGCACGGATCGCCTGTTCACCAATCCGCGCGAGAAGCAGACCGAAGACTACATCACCGGCCGCTACGGTTGAGGAGGCAAGGCCCCATGGACAAGACCAGCATCACCCAGCACATCTCGCAGCAGTACAACGCCGAACTCGAGGACATCCGCCACAAGGTGCTCACCATGGGCGGCCTGGTGGAGAAGAACATTGCCGACGCCATTCAGGCCGTGGTCACCGGCGACAGCGCGCTGGGCGAGGAGGTCATCAGCGCCGACTACAAGGTCAACGCGATGGAGGTAACCATCGACGAGGAGTGCGCCCGCGTGCTGGCCCGCCGCCAGCCGGCAGCCGGGGACCTGCGCCTGATCACCATGGTCATCAAGACCATCACCGACCTCGAGCGCATCGGCGACGAGGCGGAAAAGATCGCGCGCATGGCCATCGAGCTGGCCGCCGACCAGGAAAAGAACCGCGCCACCGCCCCCTACACGGAGCTGCGCCACCTCGGCGAGCGGGTGCGCGAGATGCTGCACAATGCGCTCGACTGCTTTGCACGCATGGATGTGGAGGCCTCCTACCAGTGCATCAAGGCCGACAAGGAAGTGGACAAGGAATACGAGGCCATCATGCGCCAGCTCATCACCCTGATGATGGAAGACCCGCGCCACATCCGCCGCTCGCTGGATGTCATGTGGTGCGCCCGCTCGCTGGAGCGCATCGGCGACCATGCCACCAACATCTGCGAGTATGTCATCTACATGGTGCTCGGCAAGGACGTGCGCCATACCTCGCTGGAGCAGGTCAAGGCCGAGATCCGTGGCGAGTAAGGGGCGAAGCGTTCAGTCCGCGCCGAGCAGCTCCAGAACCGCTTCCATGCCCTCGCGCGGCGGGCTGCAGGCCATGCCCCGGCAGGGATAGGCCCTGATCCCTGCACTCGGCTCCTTTTCCTGCAACGCCGCGGGCAGCCCCTGTGCTTCTGACGGGACGGGAAAGACGAGCAAGTCCGGTGCGTAGTCCGAGCGTGCCTGTTCCACCCTGGCCAGGGCCTTCTCGCTGCCTCTCAGAACGACCAGCAACGGCGGCGACAGCCACTCGGCCAGCGCTGTGGCCATGCCGGCATGGGCCAGCGGGCTGTTCTGCAGGGTGTCGAAGCCGGCCTTCAGGGTGGCCTCGGCCGCGTCGAGGTAGCGCGGCTCGGACAGC
>RFHG01000293.1 GCA_003696465.1 Gammaproteobacteria bacterium
CCCGCATCACGCAGCAGCTCGCACAGCAGGGTCAGGGCCTTGTGCTGTCGGCTCACAGGAAATGTCCTCCGGTAATGAGGCGGGTGGCCTCGTCGAACCAGCCGGCCAGTACCCCCGGGATGGCCAGCCCCAGCCACAAGACCAGCAGCAGGTGCAGCCACACCGGGAACTGGCTGGCCGGCACCGGCTGCTGGGCCTCGGGACGCATCCCATAGACCATCGGATGCACATGGCGGAACAGGCCGGCGAAGGCCACCACCAGGCCCGTCAGCAGCAACACCGTGAGCCAGGGCCAGCTCTGCATGGTGGCCGTGAGCACGAGGAATTCGCTCATGAACACGCCGAAGGGCGGAAAGCCGGCGATCGCGGCCGTACCCAGCAGCAGGCCCCAGCCCACCGAGGGCTGGGTACGGATCAGGCCGCGGATATGGTCCATGGACTGGGTTCCCGCCACCTGGGTGGCATGGCCCACATTGACGAAGATCGCCGACTTGGTGAGCGAATGCACCGTCATGTGCAGCAGGGCACCAAAGGTGGCCAGCGGCGTGCCGATGCCGAAGGCAAAGGTCATCAGCCCCATGTGCTCGATGGAGGAATAACTGAACAGGCGCTTGATGTCGCGCTGGCGATGCAGGAACAGCCCGGCCACCAGGAACGACAGCAGCCCGAAGCCCATCATCAGCCAGCCGGCGAGCTGCGGGTGATGCAGCCCCCCCGAGGCCAGCGAGGGATCCACCAGCATCTTCATGCGCACCACGGCATAGAGGGCGACATTGAGCAGCAGACCGGAGAGTACCGCCGACATCGGCGTCGGCCCTTCGGAATGGGCGTCGGGCAGCCAGTTGTGCAACGGCACCAGGCCGACCTTGGTACCGTATCCGATGAGCAGGAAGACGAAGGCTATGGCCATGATGGTGGGCTCGAGCTGGCCGGCCACGGCATGCAGGCGGGTCCACTGCAGACCCAGCTCGATATCCTCGCCCTGCATCACCCGCTCCGCGGCAAGGTACACCAGGATGGTACCGAACAGCGCCTGGCCAATACCCACGCCGCAGAGGATGAAGTACTTCCAGGCCGCCTCCACCGACTCCGGCGTGCGGTACAGACTCACCAGCAGGACGGTGGCCAGGGTGGCTCCCTCCACCGCCACCCACAACACACCCAGATTGTTGGTGGACAGGGCCAGCAGCATGGTAAACATGAAGGCCTGGTACATGCTGTGATACAGGCGCAGCCTGCTGTCCGGGAGCTGCCTGCGGGCCTGTTCGTGCCGCATGTAGGCACGCGAGAAGAAGGCCGTGGTAAAGCCCACCAGCGCGGTCAGGGCAATGAGGTAGACATTGAAGGCATCGACGAACAGCAGTTCATCCAGCGCCAGCACGGGGCCCCCGGCATGCACCTGCAGC
>RFHG01000294.1 GCA_003696465.1 Gammaproteobacteria bacterium
ACGGGCGATGGCTTGATGCAAGAACCGGCTGCTCGAGCCATGATTTGGGCGCCAAGGCATACACCGAACATCGGCGTACCGCGTTCAAGCTGCTCCGTTGCCCAGGCCAGCTCTCGTTTCAGCCAGGGGAAGGCATCGTTGGCCGACATCGGACCGCCCATGATGACTGCTGCATCACAGCAGTCCGGCAAGGGCTCATACCTCGGATCGATGACGCGCATGTCCACCCCGGCCTGTTGCAACGTCTCGGCGATGGCGGCGGCCGGTTCCTGGGGGAGGTGCTCGACGACGACGATGTTCATGAGGCGGAAAAGCGAAATCCCTCGGGGATGACCGTGATGCCCGAGGAACTGACATGAAAGCGCTTGCGATCCTCGGCCAGGTCGAAGCCGATGTGCATGCCAGGCGGGATATGCACATGCTTGTCCACGATGCAGCGCCTCAATCGTGCATGCTGGCCGACATGCACGTCATCGAACAGGATGCTGCCCTCGATGTCGGCACCTGCTTCGATGTGCACGAGATAGAACAGGATCGAATCACGTACATGGGCGCCCGTGATGATGCTGCCGCTGCCCAGGATCGTGTTTTCCAGGCATTCTGCCGTGCCATCCCCGGCGGGACCCGTGCGGCAGGGCGGTACGGGGCGGTGGTAGGAGCGAACGGGCCAGTCGTGCTGGTACAGGTTCAAGGGAGGAACCGGACGCAGCAGATCCATGTTGGCCTCGTAATAGGCATCGATGGTGCCGACGTCGCGCCAGTAGCCATCGGGTGTCACGCGCCCCTGGCCGGCATGCCCAAATTCATAGGTATGTACGTGGCCATGTCTGATCCATTCGGGCAGAAGATCCCGCCCGAAGTCATGGCTGGATGAAGGATGTTCGTGATCAGCGCGCAAATGCTCGATCAATGCTTCCCGCTTGAATACATAGATGCCCATCGAGGCCAGGCAATGCTCGGGATCATCCTCCATCGGCATCGGGCTACGCGGTTTTTCCCGGAAACCGATGGCTCGTCCCTGATTGTCCCGGCAGACGATGCCGAACGCGCTGCCCTGGTCGAGAGGCAGGCGGATGCAGGCGATCGTGGCCTCGGCACCGGATGCCCGGTGGGCGCGGATCATGGCTGCATAGTCCATGCGGTAGATGTGATCGCCCGAGAGCACGAGGATTTCATCGGCGGGCAGGCGTTCGATGATGGAAAGGTTTTGGTAGACAGCATCGGCCGTGCCCGCATACCACTGGCTGCCAACCTGCATCTGGGCTGGAATGGCCGTGATGAACTCGCCGATTTCCGGCGCATAGACCGACCAGGCATCGCGCAGGTGCTTGAGCAGCGAATGGGACTTGTACTGCGTGAGCACGAGCACGCGGCGGATCTGGGAATGCAGGCAGTTGGACAGCGTGAAGTCGATGATGCGGTACTTGCCGCCGAACGGTACGGCCGGCTTGCTGCGGTTGGCCGTCAGCGGATACAGCCGCGAGCCCTCGCCTCCGGCCAGGATGATCGCCAGAACGCGCTCCATCATGCGTTCACAGCATAACCAATGGGTCAAAAAATGCCAGTCGTTTTGCTTGGCGATGAGCCGTCGTCACGCTACATTGGATGCATGGATAGCAGGGTCAGCGAGTATCTGCGTCATGTCGCCCGGGGGAAGCATGGCTCCAGGCATTTGAACATGCATGAAGCGCGCGATGCGATGACGAGGCTGCTGCGGGCGGATGCCGATCCGCTGCAGCTTGGCGCCTTCCTGATCGCCGAACGCATGAAGGGGGAGACCGCGGCCGAGCTAGCTGGCTTCGTGCAGGCTGTGCGTGAGCTGATGCCCGCATGGGGCATGCCTGCTGCTCCGGAACATGCCGTCGATCTTCCATGCTATGCGGGCAAGCGGCGCGCCTTGCCCGTACATCTGCTGGCGGCCGTGCAGGCGGCCAGGCAGGGCATTCCGGTCTGCGTTCACGGTGTGGCCGAAATTGAGGGACGGCTGTCGGCCTGGCAGGCCCTTGAATTGTTTGGCGTGCGCCGGGCAGGGCATCTCGGGGAGGCTGCCGGGATTCTTGCCTCCGATGGCATCGTTTATGTGGACCTGGCCGACATCTCGCCTGCGCTGTTCCAGCTGTATGGGCTGCGCAAGCGGCTTGGCGTGCGCACCTGCGCCCATACGCTTGCGCGGCTGCTCAACCCGCTTGGCTGCCCCGGACAGCTCAATGGCGTGTTTCATCCGCCCTATGTGGCGAAAATGATCGAGGCCAATGTGCTGCTCGGCCAGCCGCGCTCGCTGGTGTTCATGGGGGCCGAAGGCGAACCTGAACTGCTTGCGACCCGGCAGAAGCTCGTGGCCTCGCAGACAGGTGATCGGGTGGCTGCCTGGCGCTATGCTGCTGCCGATGATGTGGCTGCCTATCCGCGTGACAGACTGCATGTCGA
>RFHG01000039.1 GCA_003696465.1 Gammaproteobacteria bacterium
CGACAAGGTCACGCAGATCAACACCGCCAGCGCCGAAGAGTCGGCGGCCACCAGCGAGGAGCTCTCGGCCCAGGCACAGCAGCTGCAACAACTGCTGACCCAGTTTACCCTGAAAAATGCCGTTGGGCTGGTGGACAGCCCGCAGAGTTCTGATGAACTGATCCGCTGGGAGGACAGCTATGCGACCGGCATCGATACCGTCGACGCCCAGCACCGGCGCCTGATCGAGCTGATCAACGCCCTGTTCAGCTGCATGAAGCAGGGCGGAGACAACCAGACCGTGGCCGAAGCGGTCACCGCCCTGGTCGACTATACCCGCGTGCATTTCACCGACGAGGAACGGTTGATGCGCCGGCACGGCTACCCGGAGCTGGAAGCCCATCAGGGGATCCATGAGACTTTCGTCAATGCCGTCGAAGACTACCAGCGACGCCTGGCCGAGGGGCAGCGGCTGCGGCCGGCCGAACTTTTCAATTTCCTCAAGGGCTGGCTGATCCACCACATCAAGGAGCAGGACATAAAGGGGTATGCCCCCTTCATCCTGGAGAAACTGGCCCATTGATATCCGCTCCGGGGCCAGAAAAACCGGCCGCTCCTTTCGGGGGCGGCCGGTTTTTTATCGCCGACAGGTTCGGCCAGCGGTAAAATAATCTTTTCATGCTAGCGACGGAGGCCACCATGAAGACTGCCGCCCGGCGCGTTGCCGCCATGCCCGAGACCATCTTTGCCCGCATGACCGCCCTGGCCGTCGAACATGGGGCCGTCAACCTGGGGCAGGGTTTCCCCGATTTTGCCGCCCCCGATTTCGTCAAGCAGGCCGCCGTCGAGGCGATCGCGGCGGACCGCAACCAGTACGCGCCGGGGAACGGCCTGGTCGAGCTGCGCTGCGCCGTTGCCGATCTGTACCGACGCCGTTACGGCCTGGAATGCGACCCGGCCGGCGAGGTGCTGGTGACCGTCGGCGCCACCGAAGCGGTTTTTGCCGCCATGCTCGGCCTGCTCGACCCCGGGGACGAGGTCATCCTGTTCGATCCGGCCTACGATTCCTACCGGCCCGCGGCCGCTTTCGCCGGGGCGACCACCCGCAGTCTGGTGCTGCGGCCGCCCGACTGGCGTTTCGATCCGCAGGC
>RFHG01000295.1 GCA_003696465.1 Gammaproteobacteria bacterium
ATGGAATGAATGAGCGAACGGTGGAGCGAATGAATCGCGAGCATGAGGTACGACAGGCTATCGCCCAGGCAGCGCTAGAAGGGATCAGGAATGCCACAGAGGCAGGCACCTTGCCGGATGATGCGGCGGACTATCTGATCCTTGAGGGGTTGTTCCTGGCGATGCAGCTTCGGGGCGGCCCGCAACAGGCCGCCCAGGTCATCGGCTATTGCTTGGTAAGGGTTTGCGACAAATGAGCATGTCTGGGGGGGTGCAATGACTGTGGAGTCAGAATTCGTCGAGGCTGTCCCGGCCCGGGATGGTGCTGACCGTCATTTCACGGTCGTTGGGCACCAGAGCCTTCGAGCCGCACGTGTCGCACTGGTAGATGTCGCGGTGAAACTCTTCCTTGTGTATCTGGAGGATCGATTCGATGCCTTCGCGGAAGCAGCGTGCACAAAAGTAAACTGGTTTTTGATTCGGCTGGTTGTTCGTCCCTGGTTCTTCGTATACCACCGAGCCGGTCTCAAGGGTCACTCGCCGGTATCGATCCGGGTCCAGCTTTTTGCCGGTCGCCTGGGCAAGCCTTTCCGCAAGTTGCAG
The DNA here is from genome assembly GCA_003696465.1 of Gammaproteobacteria bacterium. GTDB lineage: Bacteria > Pseudomonadota > Gammaproteobacteria > J044 > J044 > J044. The sequence goes on from RFHG01000295.1 coordinate 583, forward strand.
TTTTTCTTCACGAAGCGCCGCCATTTCCTCGCGCACATCGAGCAGCTGCTCCTTGAGCGATTGAAGGCGCTCTCTGAGATCTGCAATGACTGCTGTCGGGTTGTTACCCGTGTCGACCAGATCGATGAGTGTAGCGGTGGATTTGAGGGCACGGGCAAGCGTGTTAATCGATTTCATGAGGGCTCCTCCCTGTCTGGTGAGTGTGTGCGCATTCAGGATAGCAGGGAGTGCAGCCCTCGCCCATCTGAGGGAGGCGCGGCATGAAGGACAGCGCAAAGGTGAACACTACTCCTGAACCGGGTCTTCATCGCGACCCCCGCGAATCACTCCTCAAAACCAGTCCGGCGGCAGATGAGCGGCTTGTCCTTCGGTATGCGGTGCGGATGAGAAAAACCGCAGAGGATCGTCGCGCAAGGTTGTCGGCGGCACGAGATACCGCTGGTAGAGGCGGCAGCCGCGATTCCCACCCCATTCAGGGAGGCGAGGCATGACGGACACGCGCCAGTACACCATCCGCGAGATTGCCGCCGCTATGGATCTGAATCCTAGCAGCGTTAAGCGCCGCGCGGCCCGCGAGTCTTGGCCGTTCGAGGAGGCCACCGGGCGCGGCGGCAAACGCCGATTGTTCGCGCTCTCCTCGCTGCCGGAGGATGTGCAGAGGGCACTGGTAATTGCAGCAGCCCGCTCGGGCGAGGCCGATGCTGTCGAGCAGCCGGCAGATGCTCAAGACAACCGTTCCAGGACCGCGCATGAGTACGACCGAGATTCGTTGTGGGCGTATTACGAGCGCAAGCCAGAGAAGCAGAAGGCTATTGCCAAGGAGAAGCTGAAGGTGTTCGTGGCGCTGGAGGCGCTGCTGGCTTCGGGCTGCAACAAGCAGCAGGCCCTGCGCGAGGTGGCCGAGGGGACGCCGTGGAGCTGGCGGACGATCCGGGACATTTACTACGGCAAGCCTGGTCGACCCGGGCTCAGGCACTACGATCGCGCCGACTGGCTGGCCGCGCTGGTGCCGGGGTATGTGGGGCGCACCCGTCAGGCGACGCTGAGTCCGGAGGCATGGGAGTTCATCAAGAGTGACTATCTGCGGCCAGAGGCCCCTTCGTTCAATGCCTGTTATGCCCGCCTGCAGGTTGCGGCCAGGGAGCATGGATGGAAGATCCCTTCGGCCCGGACGCTGAGGCGGCGCATCGATGCGCTGCCGCTGTGGTTGAAGGTGCTCAAGCGCAAGGGCGAGCACGCGATGCTACAGCTCTACCCGCCGATGCAGCGGAGTGTGCGCGAGCTGCATGCGATGGAGTGGATCAACGGGGACGGCTACAAGCACAACGTGTTCGTGAAGCTGAATCCGGACGATCCGAACGAGAAGCCCTTCCGGCCCAAGACCTGGTTCTGGCAGGACGTGTATAGCCGCAAGATTCTGGCCTGGGCGACTGACGAGACCGAGAACTCTGACATGATCCGCCTGGCGCTGGGCCGGGTCATCGAGCAATACGGCATTCCGGAACACGCGACCATCGACAACACCCCGGCCGCAGCCAACAAGTGGCTGACCGGCAGTGTGCCCAACCGCTATCGATTCAAGGTGAAGCCGGAGGATCCGGTGGGGCTGTTTCCGGCGCTGGGGGTGCAGGTGCACTGGACTACGGTCCAGGCCGGGAAGGGGCACGGGCAAGCCAAGCCGGTTGAGCGGTCGTTCGGGATCGGCGGAATCGGGGAGTATGTGGACAAGCATCCGCGTCTGGCGGGCGCCTATACCGGCGCCAACCCGATGGCCAAGCCGGACAACTACGGCGAGCGCGCCGTATCGCTTGAGACATTCCAGAAGGCCCTGGCCGAGGGTGTGGCGATGTGGAATGCCATGCGAGGCCGCCAGACAGAGATGGCGGGCGGGGTGTTGTCGTTTGACGAGGTGTTTGAGCAGTCATATTCCCGCTCGGTGATCCGCAAGGCAACCGAGTCGCAGCAGCGGTTGTGGATGCTGACGGCTGAATCGGTACGCGTTGCGAAAGATGGCAGCATCACGCTGGACGC
>RFHG01000296.1 GCA_003696465.1 Gammaproteobacteria bacterium
AACGGCCAGGGCGATGAGGGTCCGATGGAGGTCATCGACAGCGAGAAACTGGAGCAGTACTGCGCCCAGCAGCACAAGAGCCTCGCTACCCTCGAGAACACCAAGCGCATCTCGGTCAAGGAGGGCGACCGGGTGCGGGAACTGAGCGAGGCCGAGAAACAGGCACGCATAGAACGCATCCGCAAGAACATCGCCACCTACTGTAGCAAGGAGTAAGTCATGCCCCTGCTCAGTATCGAGACCAATGTCGAGCTCGAATCCGATGCCCGTGGTCGCCTGCTGGAGGAGGCCTCGCGCAGCGTGGCCGACATGCTCGGCAAGCCCGAGCAGTATGTCATGGTGCGCCTGAGCTGCAATCCCGACATGCGTTTTGCCGGTACCGACGAGCCCCTCGCCTACCTGGAACTCAAGAGCCTGGGCCTGCCCGAGGACAGCACGGCGGAATACTCCTCCCGCCTGTGTGAACTCCTGCAGCAACATCTCGGCGTGCCCGCCGCACGCACCTATATCGAGTTCACCAACGGTGTTCGACACCTCTGGGGCTGGAACGGCGCCACCTTCTGAACCCTGCACCCAACCGACCCGCTACCGAGGATCGCCATGCGCGTATCACAGTTCCCCCTGTCCACACTGAAGGAAACCCCGGCCGATGCGGAGATTGCCAGCCACCGCCTGATGCTGCGCGCGGGCATGATCCGACGCCTGGCCTCCGGCCTCTATACCTGGATGCCCTGGGGGCTGCGCGTGCTGCGCAAGGTGGAACGGATCGTACGCGAGGAAATGGATGCGGCCGGCGCCCTGGAACTGCTGATGCCCACGGTGCAGCCGATCGAACTGTGGGAGGAGTCGGGCCGGGCGGAACAGTACGGTCCCGAGCTGCTGCGCTTCCGTGACCGGCACGGTCGTGAGTTCGTCTATGGCCCCACGCACGAGGAGGTCATCACCGATATCGTGCGCAACGAGATCCACAGCTACAAGCAGCTCCCGGTCAACTACTACCAGATCCAGACCAAGTTCCGCGACGAGATCAGGCCGCGCTTCGGCGTCATGCGCGCGCGCGAGTTCCTGATGAAGGATGCCTATTCCTTCCACCTCGACGAGGCCTCCCTGGCCGAGACCTACGAGGCCATGTACGCCGCCTATTCACGCATCTTTACCCGTCTCGGCCTCGACTTCCGTGCCGTGCTGGCCGACACCGGCAGCATCGGCGGCAACCGCTCGCACGAATTCCATGTGCTGGCCAGCTCCGGCGAGGACGCCATTGCCTTCTCCGACCAGAGCGACTATGCCGCCAACGTGGAACTGGCCGAGGCCCTGCCGCCCGCAGGCCCGCGCCCGGAACCCGCGGAAGAAATGCGCGAGGTGGAAACACCCGGGCAACACAGCATCGAGGAAGTCAGCAATTTTCTCGGCGTGCCGGCCGAACGCTGCCTCAAGACCCTGCTGGTACGGGGAGAGGACGAAGGGCAGATCATCGCGCTGGTGCTGCGCGGCGATCACGAGCTCAATGAGATCAAGGCCGAAAAGCTGCCGGGCGTCGCCAGTCCACTCACCTTCGCCAGCGAGGAAGAGGTCCGCCAGGCAGCCGGCTGTGCGCCCGGCTCGCTCGGCCCGGTGGGGCTCGAGCTGCGTATCATCGCCGACCATGCCGCCGCGCATGTGGCAGACTTCGTCTGCGGCGCCAACCGCGATGGCTGGCACCTGCAGGGGGTGAACTGGGGCCGCGACCTGCCGGAACCGGAAACCGCCGACCTGCGCAATGTGGTCGAGGGCGACCCGAGCCCGGATGGCAAGGGCCAGCTGTCCATCGTCCGCGGCATCGAGGTCGGCCACATCTTCCAGCTTGGCGACAAGTACACCCGGGCCCTGGGCGCCCAGGTACTCGACGAGCAGGGCAAGGCCACCACGCTGACCATGGGTTGCTATGGCATCGGTGTGTCGCGGGTGGTGGCAGCCGCGATCGAGCAGCACCACGACGAGCGCGGCATCATCTGGCCCGAATCCATTGCCCCGTTTGTGCTCGCCCTGTGCCCGATCAACCTGCACAAGTCACAGCGGCTGCGGGAATGGGTCGAATCACTCCACGGTCGCCTGCTCGAGGCCGGCTACGAGGTCATCCTGGACGACCGCAATGTGCGGCCAGGCGTGATGTTCTCCGACATGGAGCTGCTCGGTATTCCGCACCGGCTGGTGCTGAGCGAACGCGGGCTGGACAAGGGAGAGATCGAGTACAAGGGCCGACGGGACGCCGAACCCACCATGATTCCGGCGGACGGGCTGATGGACTTCCTGGCGGAAAGGCTCGGGGCTGCAGCACCCGCTTAGTGATCCTGCCCGGCCTCCGAGTCGGCGATCAGGCGGCGAAAGACCAGCCCGACCACGACCTTGACGCCCACCAGCACGAGCACGATTCCGAGCCCCACCCACAGCATGTGATCGAGCAGCCACTGCACCATCAGGACCGCCTCCTCAATAAAGCCGCCTGAAACGCACCGCACGGCCACTGGCATCCATGGCGATGAAGCCACCGGGCACCTTCTGTACCCGGAACACCAGCGGCTGGGCACTGCCCGCCACGCGGGCCACGATGTAGTCCCCCTGAATACGGAAACGGCCGCTGAGGGCGCGATTGCGCGGGTCGCTCCAGACGAAGCGGTCGCCATAAATGGCCATCATGTCCCCGGCCTGCCCCTGCCAGATCCCGTTCAGGCCGATGCCGGCGGTACGGCCCGGGGCGGCCTCCTCGATCGGCGCCCAGGGCTCGACCGCGTTCGGCGCCTGGACCGGATTCGCGTCGCCGACATAGGGTGATTGCACCGGGGGAAAACCCGCAAAGCCGGGCTGGGTAAAGGGATTCACGCCGGGCACCGTCCAGCCATCGCCCCAGGACGCCTGCCCGGGCAGGCCGTACTGACCGGCATAAGGCCCCGGATAGTAGCCGTAACCGCGCGGGAGTCGGTCCAGCAGGCCGAACATGTCCATCATCAGGAGCATCATCTTGACGAAGGGCGAGGCCGTATAGTCCTGATACACGGCGGCCCTTGGTGCCGGCGCAACCGCCAGCAGCAGGCAGGCGAGTATCAGGCTGGAAAGGATGCGTCGCATGGATGCTCCACTCATGAACCGGGAGCCATTCTATCAGCAGTGGCCGGCGCATGCGGAGCGCCCTGGCGGTCAGAGACCGTGGCGCTCCCGCAGGTGGGCCAGCAGGCCGCGCGAGGCCTCCTCCACCATGTCGAACACCAGCTCGAAGCCGTTGGGACCGCCGTAATAGGGATCGGGCACTTCCTCGCGCCCGAAATGAGGCGCAAACTGCATGAACAGCACCAGCTTTTCCTCGTGCCCGGAGGGGCACATCTCGCTCAGCTCCTCCAGATTGGCCCGATCCATGGCCACCACCAGATCGAAGGATTCGATGTCGGCCGCCGTGACCTTGCGTGCACGCAGGTGATCCATGCTGATCCCGCGCCGGCTGGCCGTCTCACGGGCGCGCGGATCGGGCGCCTCGCCCACATGATAGGCATGTGTCCCGGCAGAATCGACCTCGACTCGCGAGGCCAGGCCCTCCGCCTCGACCAGGCGTTCGAAGACGGCATGTGCGGTAGGCGAACGACAGATGTTGCCCATGCACACGAAGAGGACGCGAACGCGAGTCGGATCGGACATGCCTCAGATCTGGCTCATCAGGGCAAAGCTGCGTACGAAGGGGCCCGCCATGCGCGGATCCTTGACCATGGCCGCATAGTCGCCCACCTTGAAACGGAGCTTGCGTGAGGTATAGGCCAGGCCAATGGCCATCAGCCCCGGGGGTTTGGAGACCCACTGCTGCCACTGCTCGGGGGTGGCGCGCAGATCCCAGTTGAGCTCCTCCCCCTCGTACGGCCCGGCACTTACGACCTTGCCGTCGTTGACGACCAGCACGGCCCGGGGCGTGTCTTCGCCATCAAAGCCGTAGCCGATGACGGAGCTGAAACCGATCTGTTCCAGTGCCCCGCCGAGTTCGGGATCGGCATTCCACTTTTCCTTGAACTTGTCCAGCCATTCCTGCGAGAAGATCTCGGCCATGTCTACCCCCGTGTTGTCCAACTGCAAGTGTGCCCGTCCAGGCTTGTTGAATTATGTCAGACCCGGCGCATGGCCGGGTCAGGGAAGTATACCAGTATCACCGCGGGTAATGAATTTACCCGCCTTTTCAGTGGATTACCCGGGGACGCGGAGCCCCGGACAGAACCGGGATCCACGCCCCGGGAGGCCCTTTCGGGCACGTTTCATTCGGCCGGAGGCAGGGCCAGCGGCGCCTTCAGGCGCAGAACCTGGACATGACCGTCGCCATCCTCCACCTCGAAGGAGTGGATGCCGCTGTCGTCCTCGTCGACACGAATCACACGCGGCGAACGCACCATGTGCTGCAGGACCTCGCCGGCATCGATGGTGAGGACATCATCCTTCGGGTCGTAGCTGATACCGGCCAGCGGCAGCCATTCGGCCTCCACCTGATCGCCGATATCCAGCCCGGCCACCTCCACCTCGACCAGCTCGGTTCCGCTGACACTGCTGAAATGATCGAAATAGTCCTTCCAGTGATCCCGTTCCAGTTCACGAATGGCCATGCTTGTTCTCCCGGTTGGTAAATGCTCACAGCATCAATGGGGATGACGTGGGGAGATTCAAGGGCCGCATCGGAGCGAACGCCGCGCAAAAGAAAAGGGCCTTCGGCATCGACCGAAGACCCGTGATAATGGCGTCCCGTAGGGGAGTCGAACCCCTGTTACCGCCGTGAAAGGGCGGTGTCCTAGGCCTCTAGACGAACGGGACGCAAACCCTTCACTCGGGTGGTCGTGTCTGGTCGGTGTGGACCAGGAAGGTCGTCACGACCCCCGCGAGCAATGCCACAAACCCCAGCGGGGTGAGCATCAGAAAAAACTTGGCTACCTGCTGATGCCCCTGAATCATGGCCGTAAAGCCAACAATCAGTCCCAGTGCCGAGAGCAATGCCCCCGCGGTAGCCAGATACCTGCCGAAGCGATGCATGTCTGACACCTCGGCCAAGCTGTCTGGTGGAGCCAGGCGGGATCGAACCGCCGACCTCTACAATGCCATTGTAGCGCTCTCCCAGCTGAGCTATGGCCCCGAAAGAGACGCGTATTCTAGAGAATCGCCGGGCATTGTCAACCCTTTCAGTGACCCTGTTTCTCCTGTTCCTTCTGCTCGATCTTCGCACGGGAATGGGGCCGGATCATGCTGCGGCTGAACACCGGTATGGGCGCACCACGCCGGGGCTTGCCCACCCATCACAAGCTAGCGTGCACCCGTCGCGGCATCGAGCGCCTTGAGAAAATTGCCGGGCTTCATCAACTCCCGGGTCAATTCCTGACCGGCCTCGATCTGGTAAGGAGTCATCTCTTCCGAAACAGCCTTTCGTCCACCAATTACCCCATCCAAAGCAGGCTCACTGGTAGCAGAAAGGTTGTAGAGCGCGTATGCAATCACCCGGTCTTTTGGAACCCCCTTGCCTTCCTGGTACATGGCGCCCAGGAGGGCTTGTGCTCGGACATTCCCTTGCTCAGCCGCCTTTCGCAACCACTCCACGGCCTTCTTGTAATCCTGGGTCACACCCTGACCAGCGAGATACATCATCCCGAGCATCACTTGCGCATCAGAATAGCCCTTCTCGGCAAGCCTGTGGAACTGCTCAGAGGCCTTGTCGTAATCCCGGGGTACTCCCTGCCCCCTATAGTGCATGAGCCCCAGATTGAACAGGGCATCGACGCTACCCTGGTCCGCAGCCTTTCGATACCACTGAGCGGCCTTTCCGTAATCCTGAGGTACACCAGTGCCATTTTCATACATCAATGCCAAGTTGAACTGCGCATCGGGATCACCCTGTTCGGCAGCCTTGCGAAACCACTCTACGGCCTTCTCGGAATCCTTTGATACACCCAGCCCGTTTGCGTACATGAATCCCAGATCGATCTGCGCAGCGACATGACCCTGCTCGGCAGCCTTGCGATACCACTTTGCAGCCAGCCGGTAATCCTGGGGCACACCCCGGCCTGCGTAGTACAGGATGCCCAGGAGATATTGGGCCTTTGGATCACCCTTTTTCGCCAACGGCAAGATTTCACGCAATCCAGCGGCATGATTCCCGGCCTTGAATGCTGCGAGACCTTCCTCCAGTCCCGCCCGTGCCGGCATGGAGACACTCAGGCCGAGTACGAGGAGGAAGAACAGGGATTTATCGAGGTGCTTCATGCTCACGCGCTCCCCCATCTTAACGGTTGATATGGAAACATCCTAGCAGACACTGGAATCGAGGCGTCCATTTCCTCATGCCCAAGACGGCAAAACCTTGTGCGCGCACCAATCAGCAACCATAATGGTTTCAAATTGACACGAGGTTTCCGGCATGGCTTCCATCACGCTCAAGAATATTCCCGAGGACCTGTACGAGCGGCTCAAGGCAGCGGCCCGGGCCCATCATCGCTCCATCAACGGGGAGCTGATCCACTGCCTGGAATCCGTCCTCATGCCGCAACCCGTTTCTCCCGAGGAACGACTCGAACGGCTGCGCCGGATACGCCCGAGCGTCGCTCCGTCGGCCGTTTCGCCAGAGGAGATCCAACAGGCCATAGACCAGGGACGGCCGTGATCGTTGCCGACACAAACCTCATTGCCTATCTGGCAATGCCATCCCCCTATACCGAGGCTGCAGAGCGGCTGCTGCTCCGCGAACCGGAATGGGTGGTACCCGTCCTCTGGCGCAGCGAGTTTCGCAATGTGCTCGCACTCTATTTGCGCAAGGGACTGATCCGTTTCGAGCTGGCGCTGGAGATACAGGCCGAGATGGAGTCATTGTTCCGGGGCAGGGAATACGAGGTGGCATCTCAGGATGTGCTTGCCCTGGTCAACCAGAGCGAGTGCTCGGCCTACGACTGTGAGTTCGTGGCCCTCGCCAAGGGACTTGGCGTGAGACTCGTGACCATGGATCGCAAGCTGGCCGCCAGTTTTCCGGATACTGCCACGCTTCTGACCGAGGTTGAGCCCTAGCCTGCATACGATGGCCCGAAACGCACCCGCCGACAGGCGCGAGGCTGATCCGGGCATCATCCCTTGCCTTCGCGTTCCTTCTGTTCGATCTTTGCCCAGGAATCACGCAGGGTGACGGTACGGTTGAACACCGGCAGGCCGTGCTCGGTGGTATCCGGGTCGAGCGTGAAATAGCCCTCGCGCTCGAACTGGTAGCACTCGCCGGGGCGGGCCTCGGCCAGGGCCGGTTCGAGCATGCATTCGGTCAGGGTGCGCAGCGAGTCGGGGTTGAGAAACTCGGTGAAGTCGTGCTCGCGATCGGCATCCGGATGCGGGACGGTGAACAGCCGGTCGTACAGCCTGACTTCGGCACGCAGGGCATGGGCGGCACTGACCCAGTGGATCACGCCGCGCACCTTGCGCCCCTCGGGATTGGCGCCAAGGGTGTCGGGGTCGTAGCTGGCGCGCAGTTCGATAATTTCGTCGTTGTCGTCCTTGATGACACGATCGCAGCGAATGACATAGCCATTGCGCAGACGGACCTCGCCGCCCAGGACCAGGCGCTTCCATTTCTTGTTGGGTGCCACCTCGACAAAGTCGTTGCGGTCGATCCAGACTTCGCGCCCCATGGGAATGAGGCGCGTGCCCATCTCCGGGTCCTGCGGATGATTGGGCGCCTCCAGCTCCTCGACATGACCCTCTGGCCAGTTTTCGATGACCACCTTGAGCGGATGCAGCACGGCCATGCGCCGGGGTGCGGAGCGGTTGAGGTCATCGCGTATGCAGCTCTCGAGGATGCCCATTTCCACCGAGTTGTCGGCCTTGGAGACGCCGATGCGATCGCAGAAGTCGCGGATCGAGGCCGGCGTGAAACCGCGCCGGCGCAGGCCGGCGATGGTGGGCATGCGCGGATCGTCCCAGCCGGCCACATGGCCCTCCTCCACCAGCTGGGTGAGCTTGCGCTTGCTCATGACGGTGTACTGCAGGTTGAGGCGGGCAAACTCGATCTGCTGCGGATGGCAGGGGGCCGAGACATTGTCCAGCACCCAGTCGTACAGCGGCCGGTGATCCTCGAACTCGAGCGTACACAGGGAGTGGGTTATGCCCTCGATGGCATCCGACAGCGGATGGGTAAAGTCGTACATCGGGTAGATGCACCATTCCTCGCCGGTCTGGTGATGCACCGCGCCGCGGCGGATGCGGTACAGCACCGGGTCCCGCAGGTTGAGGTTGGGCGAGGCCATGTCGATCCTTGCCCGCAGGACACGGCTGCCATCCTCGAACTCGCCCGCCTTCATGCGTCGGAACAGGTCGAGATTCTCCTCGACACTGCGATTGCGATAGGGACTTTCGCGGCCGGGTTCGGTCAGGGTGCCGCGGTATTCGCGCATCTGCTCGGGAGTGAGGTCACAGACATAGGCCTTGCCGCGTTCGATCAGCTCGATGGCATATTCGTACAGCCGATCGAAGTAGTCGGAGGCATAGAACAGCCGGTCGCCCCAGTCGTAGCCCAGCCAGCGCACGTCTTCCTGTATGGCCCGCACATACTCGATGTTCTCCTTGTGCGGATTGGTGTCGTCGAAACGCAGATTGCAGGTACCGTTGTAGTCCTCGGCAATGCCGAAATTGAGGCAGATCGACTTGGCATGGCCGATGTGCAGGTAGCCATTGGGCTCGGGCGGAAAGCGGGTAGCCACGTGATCGACCTTGCCCGAGGCAAGGTCGGCCTCGATGATCTGGCGGATGAAGTTGCTCCTTGGCTTGTGTTCCTCGCTCATGCGCTGGCCTCTCCCGCAGCAGTTTGGGACTCGATGAATGCAATTGCGCGCTCGATGCGTCTCAGGCTGGCCTCGCGACCCACCAGCTCCATGGTCTGATCCAGATCGGGCGCAGGCTTGCCACCGGTAATGGCCAGCCGCAGCGGCATGCCGACCTTGCCGAAGCCCACGCCCAGCGCCTCGACCGTGGCGGCGATGGCACCGTGTAGGGCCTCGCGCTGCCAGTCGTCGAGCGCGCGCAGCCGCTCGCTAACAGCACGCAGGGCCGCGGCGGCCTCGCCGCGGAAGGCCTTTTTGGCTGCCTTCGGGTCATAGTCCTCGGGATCGCGCCAGTAGAAGTCGGAGATCTCGGCCAGCTCCACCAGGGTGCGGGCGCGCTCGCGCTGGGCCTCGACCACCGCCACCGGGTCGGGGCCCTCGGCCGGATCGATGTCCAGCCGGCCGAGATGGGGGCTCAGCAGGCGGGCCACATGGGCCGGATCGGCCGACTTGAGGTATTGCTGGTTGATCCACAGCAGCTTTTCCGTGTTGAAGCTGGACGGAGCGCGATTGACCTCGCGAATGTCAAAGAGCTGTACCATCTCGTCGATGCTGAACAGTTCCTGGTCGCCATGCGACCAGCCCAGACGCACCAGGTAGTTGAGCAGGGCCTCGGGCAGGAAACCGTCCTCGCGGTACTGCAGCACGCTGACCGCGCCATGGCGCTTGGACAGGCGCGCGCCATCGTCGCCAAGAATCATCGGCACATGGGCATAGACCGGCGGCTCCCAGCCCAGCGCCTGCAGCAGATTGATTTGGCGCGGGGTGTTGTTGATGTGGTCATCGCCGCGGATGACATGGGTGATGCCCATGTCATGATCATCCACCACCACCGTGAGGTTGTAGGTGGGGGAACCGTCGCTGCGGCGAATGATGAGGTCGTCGAGTTCGCGGTTGTCGAAGCGCATGGTGCCACGCACCAGATCCTCGAACACCACGGCGCCGTCGTCGGGGTTGCGGAAGCGCACCACATGGGGCGCGTCCGG
>RFHG01000040.1 GCA_003696465.1 Gammaproteobacteria bacterium
GCGGGCACGAAGCTGCCGATGAACAGGCCCCAGTCCCACAGATTGCGCCAGCGTGGGTTGTCGATCTTGCTGCGGTAGTCAAAACCCACCGGACGGAAGAACAGGGCGTACAGCACCAGCAACATGGCCACATAGAAGCCGGAGAAGGCAGCCGCATAGACGGCCGGCCAGGCCGCAAAGATGGCTCCGCCGGCAGTGATCAGCCATACCTGGTTGCCGTCCCAGTGCGGCGCCACCGCATTGATGATGACGCGGCGTTCCTCGTCGGTCTTTCCGGCAAAGGGCAGCATGATGCCTGCGCCCATGTCGAAGCCGTCGGTAACGGCGAAGCCCACCAGCAGGATGCCGACGAACAGCCACCAGACGAGTTTCAGCGTTTCGTAATCAAGAATCATGATGTGTGTCCTCCTCGGGTTCAGGCCCGTTCGCCATCCACGGGTGCGGCCAGTACGCTCTCGGCGCTGCCTCCGCCATGCTGTTCGAAGTGATAGCGGCCGGTGTGCAGGCTGCTCGGTCCCAGTCGGGCAAAGCGGAACATCAGCCAGAACTCGATGATGGCCAGCATGGTGTAGAAGAACAGGAAACCGCCGAGGCTGAAATACAGCTGTCCCTCGGTCAGGCTGGAAGAAGCGAGGAAGGTGGGCAGCACCTCACCAATGGCCCAGGGCTGGCGTCCGTATTCGGCCACGAACCAGCCCATCTCGATGGCGATCCAGGGCAGGGGAATGCCATAAAGCGCCATCTTCAGCAGCCACTTCTTCTCGTGCACACGACGCCTGGCCGTGTAGTAGAACGCCGCGGCAAAGATGAACAACATCAGGAAGCCGGCGGCCACCATGATGCGGAAGGTCCAGAACAGTGGTGCCACTTGCGGAATGGAGTCCTTCGCGGCCTGCTTGATCATCTCTTCGCTGGCATTGGCCGGGTCATCGGTATAGCGCTTGAGCAACATGCCGTAGCCCAGGTCATCCTTGATGTTTTCAAAGCGCTCCTTGTCGAATTCGCTGGCACGGCCGGCGCGAATGTCCTCGAGCAGCTTGTAGGCGATCTTGCCAACCCGGATGCGGCGTTCATGCTGGGCGATCAGGTCCTTCAGCCCGGTTACCTCCTCGTCCACCGAGCGGGTGGCAATCAGGCCCAGCACGGCCGGAATCTTGAGGGCAAAATGCGTCTCCTGCGCATCCTGGTCGGGCAGGCCGGCAAGGGTAAAGGCAGCCGGCGGCTTCTCGGTTTCCCATTCGGCCTCGATGGCGGCGAGCTTGGTCTTCTGCACGTCGCCCACCTCGTAGCCGCTCTCGTCACCCAGCACGATGACGGAGAGAATGGAGGCCAGACCAAATCCCGCGGCAATGGCAAAGGAACGCCGGGCAAAGCCGAGATCGCGCCCCTTGAGGATGTACCAGGCACTGATACCCAGCACGAACATGGAGCCGGTGACATAACCGGCCGCCACGGTGTGAATGAACTTCACCTGGGCCACCGGATTGAAGAAGATGTCGGCGAAGCTGGTCATCTCCATGCGCATCGTGGTGGGGTTGAATTCCGCACCCACCGGATTCTGCATCCAGGCATTGGCCACCAGGATCCACAGCGCCGATAGGTTGGTGCCAATCGCGGTGAGGAAGGTGACGGCCAGATGCTGGACCTTGCTCAGGCGATCCCAGCCAAAGAAGAACAGGCCGACAAAAGTGGACTCGAGGAAGAAGGCCATCAGGCCCTCGATGGCCAGCGGGGCGCCGAAGACGTCACCCACATAATGCGAGTAGTAGGCCCAGTTGGTGCCGAACTCGAATTCCATGGTCAGGCCGGTGGTTACTCCCAGGGCAAAGTTGATGCCGAACAGCTTGCCCCAGAAGCGCACCATGTCCTTGTACACCTGCTTGTTGGTCATCACGTAGAGTGCCTCCATGATGACCAGCAGCCAGGTCAGCCCCAGGGTGAGGGGCACGAACAGGAAGTGGTACAGGGCGGTAGCCGCGAACTGAAAACGCGACAGATCGACGACGGTTTCGGTAGGAAACATGCGCGCTCCCCCGTGCTGAAAGTTGATGTGCTTTCCC
>RFHG01000297.1 GCA_003696465.1 Gammaproteobacteria bacterium
CGGGAATTCAGACGGAGCGGCCGCGTTCGAGCAGGCGCCCGAAATCGGCATGACGCGCAGCCAGATCCCGCATCGGCGCCAGCGGCACGAAGACGACCATGCATTCGATGACGGCCGTGGCCCGCCAAAGGCTGGCTCCGCCATCGAGTCCGCCCGCCGGCAGCAGCCAGTCGCCATCATGCATCTCCAGGGATGCCTCGCCCTGAAGATCCATCGTGCCGGAAAGCAGCAGCACGAAATCATCCACGCGATCCCCGCGATCGAACAGCACGGTCCCCGAGGGATAGACGCTGCTGACCGCGTCCCGGGTCAGAATCTCCTGTTCCTCGCGCGGCAGGTCTTTCAGCAGCGGATGAGCGAGAAAGCGAATGACGCCCCAGCGATTCAGTCCCAGATCGCGAAGCCGGTTGTACAGCGCCGGCATGCGCTGGATCAGCGCATTCTTCTGCTTCTGGCCAAGCCTGGAAACCAGCGCCTCCTCATCTGCGATCACCGAGGCCACGCGCCTGGCGCCGAAGATGAAGTTGATCTCGCCGAAGAAGTTGCCCGGCGTGATCGTCGCCAGTTTCCGCTTCTCTCCCTGCTCGTCCTCGGCCACGACCGACAACGTGCCCCGTTCCAGAAGATAGAGATAGCCGTCCTCATCCCCCTGGCGACAGATGACATCACCGGGCAGGAATTCCAGCTTTTCCGCCAGCTCGGCAAACATGCGCCGGCAGTCGGGTGGCAGTTCATCAATGGTTCGAGGCCGGTCGTACACGCATCCCCTCCACTTGCTTACAAGCCAAGCTTGGACGCTTTTTCGGCTTTCGACAAGTCCGGTTGATCTGACCGCCTTGGATGATCTACGAAGCCGAGGTGCTGTTGATGCCAGCGATCAATGCAGGGATGAATTCGGCCAGTTCGGCGGACATGATGGCGAAATCGGCATCGAACCTTGCGACTGCATCCTCGATATCCCCGGACTGCTCCGTCACCTCGTCCGCGAAACGCATGCGGCGTACGTACAGATCGTCATGCAGCACGAACGACAGCTTATCCTGCCAGTTCATCGCCATGCGATGCACGCGTCGGCCGGCCTCAACATGGGCGCGGATCTCCTTCGTGTCCACATCCACATGCTTGCAGCGGATGACGCTGGTCGTCTCGGCCTGGGAGCGGAACTCGCATTCATCCTCGATC
>RFHG01000298.1 GCA_003696465.1 Gammaproteobacteria bacterium
ACCCGCGTAGCGGGCACGGGCCCGGGGTGCCCTTTCTTTGCCCACTTTCTTTGGGCAAGCAAAGAAAGTGGGGCGCGCTCGCGCAAGCGAGTGTGCAATACAGCGGAAATCCTGCTCGGCTGACACGATACCTGCGACAGTCAGCTCCCTCAATGAAACGGCATGAGACTGACGACAATCAGCAAAGCGTCCCCTTCAACCCAAGCACATCCTGCATGTCGTACAACCCCGGCGCCCGGTCGGACAGCCACTGCGCGGCGCGCACGGCGCCGCGGGCGAAGGTCATGCGGCTGGAGGCCTTGTGCGTGATCTCGACCCGCTCGCCGATGCCGGCAAACATGACGGTGTGTTCGCCCACGATGTCGCCGGCGCGCACGGTGGCAAAGCCGATGGTTTTGCGGTCCCGTTCGCCGGTGATGCCTTCACGCCCGTACACGGCATGAGTGGCCAGGTCTCGGCCCAGCACCTCGGCCACCACCTCGCCCATGCGCAGCGCCGTGCCCGAGGGGGCATCCACCTTGTGCCGGTGATGAGCCTCGATGATCTCGACATCCACCTCGTCGCCCAGCACGCGGGCGGCCAGTTCCAGCAGCTTGAGGGTCAGGTTGACCCCGACGCTCATGTTGGGCGCAAAGACGATGGGGATGTCCTGTGCCGCCTCCTCGATGCGTTTCTTCTGCTCGTCGGAAAAGCCGGTGGTGCCGATGACCACGCGGGCGCCCTGCTCGCGGCACAGGGGCAGCATGTCGAGGGTACCGGCGGGACGGGTGAAGTCGATGACCACATCCACCCGGTCGATGATCTTCGACAGGTCATCGACGATGGGCACGCCGAGATTGCCGATACCGGCCAGCTCACCGGCATCGGCGCCCACGAAGGGACTGCCCGGCAGCTCGGTGGCACCTGCCAGCTCGGCACCTTCCGTCTCGTGCACGGCCTCGATCAGCGTGCGGCCCATGCGGCCGCCCGCACCCGTGATTGCGATTCGTGTCATCCCCTACCCCCGATTGCATTGTGTCAGCCGGTTCACCAGCTGATGTAGGCGTAACCCTCTTCCTGGAGCTCCATCAGATCCGCGGCACCCACCTCGACCTCCTTGGCGAAGGGCAGGAGGTCGTCCTCGGTCCAGCCGAGGGTCTTCATGGTATTGCCGCAGGCGTGGAATTCTACGCCATACTGGGCCAGGCTTTCGACCCGCTGACGCACCATCTCGGTCACCGGGCGCAGCGGCTTCTTGCCCAGCACGTGGATGCCGGGGCCTATGGCGACGATGACGATATGGATGTCATCACCATACTTGCGCAACAGGGCGCCTGCGGAGAACAGGATGTGCTCCTGGTAGTCGTTGTCGGCCTTGTTGAGCTGATAGACCACCTTGTGCCTGGCCTCGCCGGGAAAGACCAGCTCGCTGGCATCGCCAATGCCTTCATCGGCAGGGGACGCATTGCCCTCCTGGGCCAGGGCGGGTTGCAGGGCGAGCACGAACAGCAGGAAGGGGCCGAGCAGCATTCTCATGACGAATTCCTCGTTTCTTTGAGCGGATTGTCGCCTGCCACCGGGAGCGGGGCAAGACAGCTGTCTTCAGGACGCATCAGGGCAGCGAAAAATTCCCCAAATGAGGCAATCCGCTCAGGCGGTAAAGCGCTCGAAGAACTTTTTCACCCCGTCGAGCCAGCCGTGCTGCTGCGGGCTGTGCTTCTTGCCACCGGCGCGCATGCTCTGGTCGAGCTTTTCCAAAAGCTCCTTCTGCTCGCGGGTGAGATTGACCGGTGTTTCCACCGTTACCCGGCAGATCAGGTCGCCCTGCATGCCGCCACGGGCCGGGCGTACGCCCTTGCCACGCAACCGGAACAGCTTGCCGGTCTGGGTGCCCGGCGGAATCTTGAGCATCACCTTGCCGTCCAGCGTGGGCACCTCGAGCTCGCCGCCGAGGGCGGCGGTGGGGAAGCTGATGGGCACCTCGCACAGCAGGTTGGCGCCATCGCGGGTGAAGATCTCGTGCGGCTTGACCTGGATGAACACATACAGGTCCCCGCTCGGCCCGCCGTTGGCGCCGGCCTCGCCCTCGCCGGACAGGCGGATGCGGTCGCCGGTATCGACACCGGGCGGGATCTTCACCTTCAGGGTCTTGCGCTGTTCCACCCGCCCCTCGCCATGGCACTTGTGGCAGGGGTTGGTGATGATGCGGCCGCGGCCACGGCAGTTGGGGCAGGTCTGCTGCACCGAGAAGAACCCCTGCTGCATCCGCACCTGGCCGATGCCCTGGCAGGTGGGGCAGGTCTCGGGCTGGCCACCGCCCTCCACTCCGGAGCCGCCGCAGGCATCGCAGGTGGTCAGGGTCGGCACCCGGATCTCGACCTCGGTGCCCGCCACGGCCTCCTCCAGCGTGATCTGCAGGTTGTACTGCAGGTCGCTGCCGCGCTGGGCGCGCTGGCCGCCCCGGGCGCCACCGGTGCCGAAGATGTCGCCGAAGATGTCCTCGAAGATATCGCTGAAGCCGGCACCCGCACCGGCCCCGCCACCGGCCGGCCCGCCCTGCACCCCGGCATGGCCGAACTGGTCGTAGGCGGCGCGCTTCTGCGGGTCGGAGAGTACTTCATAGGCCTCCTTGACCTCCTTGAAGCGCTCTTCGGCGACCTTGTCATCCGGATTGCGGTCGGGGTGGTACTTCATGGCCAGCCGCCGGTAGGCCTTCTTCAGCTCGGCCTCGGTGACGGTGCGCTCGACGCCCAGGATTTCGTAATAGTCTCTCATTCGGGTCCCGTGGTTGCGATTCTTGATGTGCCGTGGCCCACATGCGACAGCCCCTGCACCCGCAGGGGGCTCAGGGGCCGCAGTGCGGGGCGGCTATCCTACCCCGCGGGCCGCAAACGCAAAAGGGCCGGATGCCTTGCACCCGGCCCCTGCGTGGGCATTACTTGTTGTCGTCGTCGACTTCCTCGAACTCGGCATCGACCACATCGTCATCGCCTGCCGTGCCCGAGGCAGCACCGGCCCCGGCTGCGCCTGCACCGGCGGCACCGGCACCTGCCGCGCCCTGCTCGCCCTGGTAGGCCTGCTGGGCAATGCGGCCGGCCTTCTCGGCCAGGGCCTGGGTCTTCGACTTGATGGCCGCGGCATCCTCGCCCTTGACCGCTTCGCGCAGATCGGCAATGGCCTGCTCGATCTCCTCGCGGTCATTGGCGGCCACCTTGTCACCCAGCTCCTCGAGCGACTTCTCGGTGGCATGAATCAGGTTGTCTGCCTCGTTGCGTGCCGAGACCAGTTCCTGGAACTTGCGGTCTTCCTCGGCATGCGCCTCGGCGTCCTTGATCATGCGCTCGACCTCTTCCTCGCTCAGGCCACTGGAGGCCTTGATGACGATCGACTGCTCCTTGCCGGTTGCCTTGTCCTTGGCCGAGACATTGAGGATGCCGTTGGCATCGATGTCGAAGGTCACCTCGATCTGCGGCACCCCGCGCGGAGCGGGCGGAATGTCGGTCAGGTCGAAGCGGCCCAGCGACTTGTTGGCGCTGGCCATCTCGCGCTCGCCCTGCAGTACGTGCACGGTGACCGCGGTCTGGTTGTCCTCCGCCGTCGAGAAGATCTGACTCGCCTTGGTCGGGATGGTCGTGTTCTTCTCGATCAGCTTGGTCATCACGCCGCCCATGGTCTCGATACCCAGCGACAGCGGCGTCACGTCGAGCAGCAGCACATCCTTCACGTCGCCGGCCAGCACGCCTGCCTGGATGGCGGCACCCAGTGCCACGGCCTCGTCCGGGTTGACGTCCTTGCGCGGCTCCTTGCCAAAGAACTCTGCCACCTTCTTCTGCACCAGCGGCATGCGGGTCTGACCCCCCACCAGGATGACATCATTGATGTCGGAGGCGCTCAGCCCGGCATCCTTCAGCGCGATGCGGCAGGGCTCGATGCTGCGCTCGATCAGGTCCTCGACCAGCGACTCGAACTTGGCCCGGGTAATCTTCACGTTCAGGTGTTTCGGACCAGTCTGGTCTGCCGTGATGTACGGCAGGTTGATGTCGGTCTGCTCGACCGAGGACAGCTCGATCTTGGCCTTTTCCGCGGCCTCCTTGAGGCGCTGCAGGGCCAGCGGATCGTTGTGCAGATCCACGCCGGTGTCCTTCTTGAACTCGTCGGCCAGATAGTCCATCAGGCGCAGGTCGAAGTCCTCGCCACCGAGGAAGGTATCCCCGTTGGTCGACAGCACCTCGAACTGGTGCTCGCCATCGACCTCCGCGATCTCGATGATGGAAATATCGAAGGTACCGCCGCCGAGGTCATAGACGGCAATCTTGCTGTCGCCGCGCTTCTTGTCCATGCCGTAGGCCAGTGCCGCGGCCGTCGGCTCGTTGATGATGCGCTTGACCTCGAGCCCGGCGATCTTGCCGGCATCCTTGGTGGCCTGGCGCTGGGAATCGTTGAAGTAGGCCGGTACGGTGATGACCGCCTCCTTCACCTCCTCGCCCAGATAGGCCTCGGCGTCCTTCTTGAGCTTCATCAGGACGCGTGCGGAGATCTCGGGCGGAGCCATCTTCTTGCCGATGGCGGGTACATTGACCCATGCATCGCCGTTGTCCGCCTTGATGATTTCGTACGGCACCAGCTTGATGTCCTTCTGCACCACATCCTCGTCGTAGCGACGTCCGATGAGGCGCTTGATGCCGTAGAAGGTGTTCTTGGGGTTGGTGACCGCCTGCCGCTTGGCCGGCTGGCCCACCAGGACTTCGCCGTCCTCGGTAAAGGCGACGATGGAAGGCGTCGTGCGATCGCCCTCTGCATTTTCGATGACCTTGGGCTTGTCCCCCTCCATGACCGCCACGCAGGAGTTGGTGGTACCCAGGTCGATTCCGATGATCTTTGCCATGCGCTTTCTCCCGAAATTATTGGATTTGCTTCAGATTTTCCGAAACTTGCCTGTTAGATGGGGGCTGCCCGGCGCTTTTCAAGCACCCGGACAGCGGTTTTTGTTCAGCCGCCCTTGCCCTGGCTGACGATGACCATTGCCGGGCGCACGAGGCGGCCGTTGAGGGTGTATCCCTTCTGCACCACCTGCATGACGGTGTTGGCGGGGTATTCGTCGCTCGGCTGCATAGACATGGCCTGGTGCAGCTCGGGGTCGAACTTCTCGCCCTGCGGGTTGATCTCCTCCACACCGAACTTCTGCAGCACCTGGGTGAGCATCTTGTCGGTCAGCTCGGTCCCCTCGAGGATCTTCTCGGCATCCACCGACTCGCCCTTTGCGGCCTGGATGCCCAGCTCCAGGCTGTCCTTCACGGCCAGCAGCTCGTTGACGAACTTCTCCAGCGCGTACTTGTGGGCATTCTCGATGTCGCGCTCGGCGCGCTTGCGCTGGTTGTCCAGCTCGGCCTGGGCGCGCAGCAGCCGGTCGAGGTGTTCCTCGGCCCGGGCATTGGCCTCCTCGAGCTTCTGCAACAGCTCCTCGACCGAGGCCTCGCTCAGGTCTTCGGACTGACGCGAATCTTCTTTTTCACTCGAGGTTTCTTCTTCAACTTGCTGGTTTTCTTTGATTTCTTCCTGCTTTTCCATGATTGGCTCCGGTCAACGAATGGCCCGGCCCCTCTGCCGGGGCGTTCAGGTCTTTCCTGTGATTGGGGGCTAGTCTCGCGAATTCAAGGCGGCGCTCAGCGCGCGGGCGGTGATGTCGACCATCGGGATGACGCGGTCGTAGGCCATGCGCATGGGGCCGATGACGCCCAGCACGCCCACGGTCTGCCCGTCCATCTGGTAGGGCGCCGAGACGATGCTGCAGTCGCTGAAGACCTCGTGCCCGGTCTCGCTGCCGATGAAGATCTTCAGCCCCTCGGCATTGATGCACTGGTCGAGGATGCTCAGCACGTCGCGCTTCTGGTGGAAGGCCTCGAACAGCTGCCGCAACTGCTCCAGATCGGACAGGTCCTCGTATTCCATCAGCCGGGTCTCGCCGGACAGCACCAGATCCTCCGAGTCGTCCGGGGCAAAGACCTGCTCGCCCAGCTCGATGGCGAGCTGCATCACCTCGTACATGTCGCGCTGCACCTGCTTCATCTCCTCCAGCAGCGCATCATGGATCTGGTGCAGCTCCATGCCGGCATAGCGCTCGTTGAGGTAGTTGGCGATGCGCGTCAGCTCCTCGGCAGCGTAGGCCTTCTTCGGGCTGATGAGGCGGTTGTGGATCTCGTTGGTGCTGGTGACGAGAATCACCAGCAGCCGACCGCCTTCCAGGCGCAGGAACTCGATCTGGCGCAAACGCACACGCTCGGGGCGTGGCAGCATCACCACACCCGCCATGTGGGCCAGGCTGGAGAGCATGGAGGAGACGGTCTCGGCCAGCTCCTGGGCATCCTTGTCGCTGCCGGCGCCCAGGTCGAGGCGCAGACGCTCGACCTCTACCGGGTCCAGCGGCCGCAGGCTGATGAGGCTGTCAACGAACACGCGGTAGCCGAGTGCGGTGGGAATGCGCCCGGCCGAGGTATGGGGGGAGTAGATCAGCCCCATTTCTTCCAGATCGGCCATCACGTTGCGCACCGTAGCGGGACTTACCGAGAGCCCGGATTGGCGTGCCAGGTTGCGGGAACCCACCGGCTGGCCGGTACGGATATAGTCCTCCACCAGCGCCTTGAGCAGGTGCCGGGCACGGTCGTTGAGGTTGATATCCGCAATCGTGGTCATGGGGCATGCCCTTGAGAGAATGAGCGAATTCTCGGCCTGCCACAACGGGGGTGTCAAGCCGAGAGGGGTCCGGCATTCACTCCCTTGATGGGGTTCCTGCCTGTAAAATCAAGGGAGTACGGGCAGCCTGCCGGCAGCGGACGGTGGAAAGAGGCCGTGGCGCGGTGTAACCTGTCCGGAACCGGAACAGCGACCGCGCACACACCACCAGGAGACCCGGGAATGGCCCGTTTCCAGCACATCGGCGTCATCGTCAAGCCGCCGGCGGAACAGCACGCAGCGATCCTCGACCAGCTTGCCAGCGTGCTCGAGCAGCACGGCGCGACCCTGCTGCTGGACGAGACCGGCGCGCCCTGGGGAGCACGTCATGGCATCTCCTGCATGGACCGCGAACAGCTCGCCCGCCAGGCCGACCTGGTGATCGTGGTGGGCGGCGACGGCAGCTTTCTCAACGCCGCCCGAACCCTGGTCGACCACGACCTGCCGCTGCTCGGCGTCAACCAGGGCAGGCTCGGCTTTCTGGTGGATGTCTCGCCCGAGGACATGCCGGTCCAGCTCGGCGCCGTGCTGTCCGGACACTTCACCGAGGAGCGGCGCAGCATGCTGAGTGGCTGCATCCTGCGCGACGGCAGTTGCATCCAGACCAGCTACGCGCTCAACGATGTCACGCTGCATGTGCGTGATGTGGTGCGCATGATCGAGTTCGAGACGCTGGTCAACGGTCACTTCGTCAACATCCAGCGCGCCGACGGCCTGGTCATTGCCACCCCTACCGGCTCCACCGCCTATGCCCTCTCCGGGGGCGGCCCGATCCTGCATCCGGGGCTGGAGGCCCTGACCCTGGTGCCCATCTGTCCGCACACGCTGTCCAACCGCCCCATCGTCGTCTCCGACGACAGCCGCATCGTGGTGCGCCTGTGCCGGGAAAACCGCAACCATGCCCAGGTGGCCTTCGATGGCCAGGACAACTTCGACCTGCTGCCCGAAGACGAGATCCATGTGGCCCGCCATGAGCACGACCTGCGTCTGGTACACCCGCCCGGCCACGACTATTTCCATGTCCTGCGCGCCAAGCTGCGCTGGGGCGAGCAACCCTGAGCCGATGCTGGCACAATAACGGGCGACCGAAACGGACCGGAAGCCGATGCTGACCCATCTGCACATCAGGCACTTTGCCATCATCGACGCGCTCGACCTGGAGCTGTATCCGGGCATGACCGCGCTCACCGGCGAGACCGGGGCCGGGAAGTCCATTCTCGTCGACGCCCTTGGTCTGGTACTGGGCGACAGGGCCGATTCCGGCATGGTGCAGCACGGTGCCGAGCGGGCCGAGATCAGCGCCACCTTCGACCTGAGTGAGCTGGACGATGTCCGCCGCTGGCTCGAGGCACAGGACTTCGAGGCCGGCGACGAGTGCATCCTGCGCCGCACCATCAGTGCCGACGGCCGCTCCCGGGCCAGCATCAACGGCAGC
>RFHG01000299.1 GCA_003696465.1 Gammaproteobacteria bacterium
CCAGATCGCCCGGCAGCCTTGCCTTGAATCCCTTGGGCATGTGCATCGCATGCGGCCTGGAAACACTCGACCTGCGTCCGTTCTTCCATGCCTGAACCAGCGGAGAAACCGGCACCTCGCCGCGATGAATCAGACGGCTCAAGATCCGCCCAACCGTCGATTCCGAGACCGTGAACCCCTCGTCACGAAGCAACGGGGTCAGCTTCTCCTTGCCCCAGCCGTATTGCTTACGCAACTGTTTCACATGCATCACCAGCCAGGGATTCCATGACCGCCTGCGTAAGTGCTTCGGGCGGCGGCTGACGGGTTCCAGGCCCTTCGGACCATGCCGATCCAGACGAGACTTCCAGCGGTAATAGGTCGGCCTTGTTATGCCCACCACACCGCAGGCATCCGCAACCGTCAATCCGCGCGCTTTCTCGAGCTCAACGCGCTCCAGAACATCCAGACGGCGACGAGCCTCATCGCTCAGCTCCGTCAATACCAATTTCGAGGCGCGACAAAGCGCACCTGGCATCCCTATAATTTGCATCCGGGCCTCCTTTCTCTCGCGATTTCTCAACCACAAGATTGGAGGCCCTCCTTCATCCCCTCAATGTCTCACATGTGTTTGAACCAGGACAACCGCGATCCGCGGCTTGCCCGCGCACCGATCGCCCCCTATAAAAGGAACATGAGCTCCAAGCCAGGCGACTCCGAAACAGGCGGGCATCCGGCCGAGCGGACGCCCGAACACTCGATCGCAGCCCGAGCGTTTTGGGCCGGCCTGGTCGACGCCCGGATGTTTCGCCTGATTTCCCGGGTGTTCCGACGATTTGTTCGGGATCAAGGCTTCCAACGCGCCTCGGCGCTTGCCTATGCCACCCTGCTTGCGATCGTGCCGCTGGTCGCGCTTGGGATGGTGGTCTTCACGAACTCGCAAACCTTCGCCGAGATCGCCCAGCATGTGCGAAGCGCTCTGGTGCAGCACCTGGTTCCAGCCAGCCGCGAGGCGATCGAGGCTTATCTGTCCACGGTCGCCGAACGAAGCACGGCGCTTTCCGTCTTCGGCATTCTGGGCCTGCTGATCACGGCCACCGCATTGCTGAACACGATGGAGGAAGCCTTCAACCATATCTGGCGCATCACCCGCGCGCGCCCCTGGCTTTCCAGATTCGTCACCTTCTGGGCCACGCTAACGCTGGCGCCCCTATTGATCGGGGCATCGCTGACGATCACTTCCTACTTTGCCGCGCTTCCCGTGCTGCGCGATGTGGCCGCGGGTGCCAGCCGGATTGGCGACATCCCCTTTCTGCTGCCCTGGCTGATGTCGGCCCTGGCGCTCACCACGATGTACATGGTGCTTCCGAATACAAGCGTTCCATTTCCCCACGCCTCGATCGGCGGCATGGTCGCCGGGGCGCTGTTCGAACTGTGCAAGCTTGGCTTTACTTTCTATGTCACCGAGATCGCGAACTATCAGCGCATCTACGGCGCGCTTTCGACCCTTCCGATTTTTCTGGTCTGGCTTTACCTTGCCTGGGTGGTCGTGCTGCTCGGAGCCGAGCTGGTCTACTGCCTCCAGCATCCCGAATCAGACGGCCAAGCGCGTCGTCAACTGCTCCGGCCTGGAATCCGCCAGTTCTTCGCGCACCTGATCCTGATCCGGGCCGCGGAAGCGCATGCCAGGGGCGATGCGCTCACCTTTGAGGGCATCAAGAAGGAGATCGGCGCTCCGGACGATCTGCTGGAATCCTGGCTGGACGAGTTGTCCCGAAACCGCTTGCTGCACCCGGTCGAAAGCGCCGAAACTCGAGCATGGACCCTGGCAAGGGATGCCGAGCATTTGAAACTGGACCTCATCCACCGAAGCCTAAACGCCGATTCCATGACCATTCCCGAGGGCTGGCGCGAAACCGCCCTCGGCCGCGCCCTAGCCTCCATCTATTTTCAGCTGGAACGGCAGCGCAGGGAACGGCTGGGAGCCATCTCCCTTGCGGATCTCGCCGCAAAAGTGGCGGACAGCGAGCCGGCGGACTGACAGAATCACCGCATGGACAAAGCCCGTCTGATCATCGCCGATTCGGAGCATTGCGCGGACATGCTCTTCATCTCGGGCCTGTTCGTGCCCGATCCGTTCATCGCCATCGAACTCGACGGCCGCTGGCACGGGCTGCTTTCGCCGCTCGAAGTGGACCGGGCGCGCCGCCATGCCCGGTTCGACGAAGTGCACCTCGATCGCCCCTGGCAGGAAAAGGCGGCCGGACTCGGGCTGCCCGCGGGGCTGGCC
>RFHG01000300.1 GCA_003696465.1 Gammaproteobacteria bacterium
CGCCTCATCGGCCTGGCCCAACAGGTCATGTGCCTGTTGCTGCAGCTGCTCGGCCGCGCTGATCTTCTCCTCGGTTTTGGAGCGTTTGTCCTTGCGCTCATCCAGATGCTTTTCGGTTTCCCGCAGTTCCTCTTCGAGGGCTGTCAATTGCGCCGTCAGGGTCGCCAGCAGATCGGAGGCCGCTTCGAGTTGACGCTTTTCATCCTCCAGGCGGGCGATGGAAAGAGCCACCGGCTGCCAGTCGAGATCACGGAAATCGCGGTATTCATCCAGTTTGGAGAGGGTGGAGAGACGCTCCTTGAGGGCGGACTGCTCCTGTTGCAGGGCGCTGATGCGGCCGGCAAGCTCTGCCAGCTGTTGCTCCTGCCGTCCGGCCTCTTTTTCCAGGGCGGCGATCTTTTCGGCATTGCTCCAACCGAGGACATAGCGCCGCCGGTCATCGAGCCGATGGCGGTCGTCCTTTTCATGCCGCTCGCCGGGCGCCTTGATCTGCCCTGCCCGGGTGATGGCGCGCTTTTCGCGCCGGAACTGCTCCTGGGTCTCGCAGCAGGCCAGATCGAAGCGATGCGCCACCTCCCGCTCGAGCCACTCGTAGCAGGGGGAATCGGGTTTAACCTGAAGCTTGCGCACCAGGGAGTCCGGATGCAGGGTCGGCAACTCGCTGCGCTGCGCTTCCCGTACGCGGAAATAGACCAGCCGACCGCGCAGATGGGTCTGATCGACCCACTGCGCCACTCTGGCGTAATCGCGATCCGGCACCAGCAGCGACAGGCCGAAGCCATGCAGCAGTCGCTCGATGGCCCCTTCCCAGTCCTTCTCCTCCTCGCGCACCTGCAGCAGTTCGCCGGCAAAGGGGAGATCCTCTTCGGCCAGGGAAAGGGCCTGGCAGAGTCTCCTGCGCAGGGCGATCTGTTTTTCGTCGATGTTGCTGACCCGGCTCTTCAGGCCAGCAATTTCCGCCTGCAGCTGGTCGTATTCATCCTTGCCCTGTCGGAAAGCCACCCCCACTTCATTCAGCTCGTTCTGGATGCGCGCTTCCGCCTCCTCGGCCGCTTCCCGCCACTGGTTGATTTCGGAACGCTGACGGACAAAGGCCTCCTC
>RFHG01000301.1 GCA_003696465.1 Gammaproteobacteria bacterium
AAGCAGCTGGTCGCGGAAGCAGTGGCCGGGACCGAGCAGCAGCAGGTCGTCCCCGGCCAGGGTCTCGAGCGTGAGTTCTTCCGCCTCATTCAGCGGGTGCGCGGCAGGCAACAGGGCGACAAAGGGTTCCTCGTAGAGGGGCCGGGTATCGATCCCGGGCTCGTCGAAGGGCAGGGCCACGAGGATGGCATCCAGTTCCCCGCTGCGCAGGCGTCGGGCCAGCCCGGCTGTGTAGTCTTCCTCGATCAGCAGCGGCATGCGTGGCGCGCGCTCGTGCAATACCGGGATCAGCCAGGGCAGTAGATAGGGGCCGATGGTATAGATGGCCCCCAGCTTCAGCGGGCCGTCGAGCGGGTCGCCGTATTGCCCGGCGATGCGCGGGATGCGTTCCGCCTCGTCGAGTACCCGTTGTGCCTGGGCCACGAGCGCCTCGCCAACGGGAGTAATGCGTACCTCGCCATGGCCACGTTCGAACAGGACGACCCCCAGCTGTTCTTCCAGTCTGCGTACACCCATGCTCAGGGTGGGCTGGCTGACATGGCAGGATTCGGCTGCGCGGCCGAAGTGGCGGTGGCGGGCCACGGCGACGATGTAACGCAGCTCGGTCAGGGTCATCGGGTTATCCGGTCAGCCGTTCCAGTGCCTCGCGGTACTTCTCGGCCGTGCGTGTCACGACCTCGGGCGGCAGTTCGGGGCCGGGCGGGGTCTTGTCCCAGTCCAGGGTCTCCAGCCAGTCGCGCACGTACTGCTTGTCGAACGAAGGTGGGCTGATGCCCGGCCGGTATGCCTCGGCCGGCCAGAAGCGGGAGGAGTCCGGGGTGAGGACCTCGTCGATGAGGACCACGCGGCCTGCCTCGTCGAGGCCGAACTCGAACTTCGTGTCAGCGATGATGATGCCCCGTGCCCGGGCATACTCGGCCGCCTCGCGATACAGCTGCAGGCTGATGTCCCGCACCTGTGCGGCAATGTCGGCACCGAGCAGGCGCTCGGTCTCGGCGTAGTCGATGTTGATGTCGTGATCGCCTACCTCGGCCTTGGTCGAGGGGGTGTAGATGGGT
>RFHG01000041.1 GCA_003696465.1 Gammaproteobacteria bacterium
GCGTTCCCGTGCAATGGCCTCGGCAATTTGCGGCCCTTCGATGCCGCGGGCGCGGATGGCCGCCACATCCACGTCCCGGGTGACTTCCGCGGCCCGGCGCAGGAATTCTGCCTGCGGATAGGGTGCGTCCTCGTAACCGGTGCGGCCGCGGGAATCGGCCTCGCAGGCCAGCAGGAACTGCTCGAAGCGCTCCGGTCGCCGCCAGGCATCGACCTCGCCCAGAAAGCGCACGATGGTATCCGGGCGCATCTCGAACACCTTGTGTGTCCGACCGTGGTCGCGCGCCACGATGCGGGCCAGGTCGCTGTATTCGCGCGGGCAGTGCAGCCGTGCGCACACCGCCTGCACCAGTTTTTCGCTGCGTGCCTCGTGGCCATGATGCCGCGGCCACTGCGCGCGCGGCGTGGTGCCCTTGCCCAGATCGTGGGTGAGGGCGGCAAAGCACACGCGGGGGTCATGGACAAGGCGGGCAGCCGCATCGACCACCATCATGGTGTGCACGCCGGTATCGATCTCCGGATGCCACTTTTCCGGCTGCGGGACACCCCACAACCGATCGACCTCGGGCAGGATGCGGGCCAGTGCCCCGCAGGCCCGCAACACCTCGAAGAATACGGAAGGCCGCTCGGTGTACAGGGCCCTGACCATCTCCTGCCAGACCCGCTCGGGCACCAGGGCATCGACCTCGCCGTTCTGCACCATCGTTT
Organism: Gammaproteobacteria bacterium; assembly: GCA_003696465.1. Classification (GTDB taxonomy): domain Bacteria; phylum Pseudomonadota; class Gammaproteobacteria; order J044; family J044; genus J044. Next base: position 708 of record RFHG01000041.1, read on the forward strand.
TCATGAGCTGCAGGGTCTCGTCGGCCACCCGAAAACCGAGCGGCTCGAAACGGGCAGCAAAACGTGCCACGCGCAGTATCCGCACCGGATCCTCGACAAAGGCGGGGGAGACATGCCGCAGGACACGCTGCTCGAGATCCCGCTGGCCGCCATAGGGATCGATGAGCCGGCCTTCTTCGTCCCGGGCCATTGCATTGATGGTCAGATCGCGCCGGCGCAGGTCCTCCTCCAGCGTCACCTCCGGCGAGGCATGAAAGACAAACCCGTGATAGCCCGGAGCGGTCTTGCGCTCGGTGCGGGCCAGCGCATATTCCTCATGCGTCTGGGGATGCAGGAAGACGGGAAAGTCCTTGCCCACGGGCTGAAACCCCCGGGCAATCATCTCTTCGGGTGTGGCGCCCACGACCACCCAGTCGCGTTCGTGCACGGGCAGCCCGAGCAACGCGTCACGCACTGCCCCACCCACGAGATAGACCTTCATGGGCGACGGGCCATGGCCCTCAGCTTCTGCAGCCGGATCTCGTGATGGCGGTCGCCCAGCCAGGTGGGTACCAGTGCCTCCATGCTGTTGGGGCAGCGCTCGGCACCCGGTGGACAGACGCTTGGCACCTGCAGCGAGCGGTAGTTGTCGAGGGTAAAGGGCTTGCCCGGCAGCCATTCCATGATGCGCGCCTGCAGGCGGGCGGCCCAGTCGGGCAGGCCGATGACGGCCCGGCGCACACCGATGGTCGAGGCGATAAAGGCCACGATCTCCCTCAGTGTATAGTCCTTCGGCCCGCACAGGTCGATGCGTTGCCCGTAGGAACAGCGGTCATCCAGCGCCTGGATGAAGGCCAGCGAGACATCGCCCACCCATACCGGTGCCAGGCGGGCATCCGGGCAGGCCAGCGGAAATGCCAGCGGCACCCTGCGCAGCAGCCCGGCAAAGCGGTTGGTGAAGCTGTCCTCGGGCCCGAAGATGACCGATGGCCGAAAACTGGTAACGGCCACATCGCGGGCATAGGTATGCACCAGATTCTCGCCCTCGCCCTTGCTGCGCAGATAGAGGCTGGATGCCTTGTTGGCATCGGCATTCAGCGCGCTCATGTGCAGCAGGCGCCCTATGCCCTGCTTTTGGCAGGTTTCCAGTATCACCTTGGGCAACTCGACATGGGCCTTGCGAAAGGTCATCGCACCATGCTCGTTGAGGATGCCGACGAGATTGATCACCGCATCGCAGCCCTCCACCAGCCGGGCGCGATCGCCTGCATCGTAGGGATCACCCTCGATGAGGGTCAGTCCCGGCAGGACCTTGAGATCGCGGTGCTGCTGGGCGTTGCGGGTCAGCACGCGGACCTCGACCCCGCAGTCGATCAGGCGCGCGGACAGGTGCCGTCCAACGAAGCCGGTACCGCCGAAAATGGCAACCCTTCGCGTCTTCATTCGGGAATCCTCTTGATCCGGGCGACGAAACACCCAACTTGGGCGTATGGTATGGGTCGGGGAACGCGGAATCAATTCCGCTGTCTCTGGTACAGACACGCAAGGGGAGCATCTGCATGGCATTCGAGAGCATCAATCCGGCAACCGACGAACACCTCGCCAGCTTCGAGGCCTGGGATGCAGCACGCATCGAACAGGCACTGGCAGCCGCCGACAGGGCACGGCCGCAATGGCACCAGACCCCGCTGGAGGAGCGCTGCGCGCTGCTGCGGCGCACGGCCGAGGTACTGCGCGCGCAGGAGGCCGAACTGGCCCGCCTCATCACGCTGGAGATGGGCAAGCTGTATCGCGAGGCCCGGGCCGAGATCGAGAAATGTGCCTGGGTGTGCGAATACTATGCCGACGAGGCGGCCCGCTTCCTGGCCGACGAGGTCATCGAGACCGATGCCACGCGCAGTTTCGTCGCCTACCAGCCGCTTGGCACCGTGCTGGCGGTCATGCCCTGGAACTTCCCCTTCTGGCAGGTGTTCCGCTTTGCCGCACCGGCGCTCGCGGCCGGCAACACCGGGCTGCTCAAGCATGCCTCGAACGTGCCGCAATGCGCGCTGGCCATCGAGCGCGTATTCCGCGAGGCCGGGGCCCCCGAGGGGGTGTTCACGACCCTGATGATCCGCGCCTCTCAGGTAGAGGGGGTGATCCGCGATCCGCGCGTGCATGCGGTCACCCTCACCGGCAGCGAACCGGCCGGGCGCTCGGTGGCCTCGATCGCCGCCAGCGAGATCAAGAAATCGGTGCTCGAACTGGGCGGCTCCGATGCCTTCGTGGTACTGGAGGATGCCGATCTCGAGTGGACCGTCCAGCAGGGTGTGATGTCGCGCTTCCTCAATGCCGGCCAGAGCTGCATTGCCGCCAAGCGCTTCATCATCGTCGATGCCATTGCCGAAGACTTCCTCGAACGCTTCAGGGCCGGGGTGGAGGCCCTGCAGGTAGGCGATCCCTTCGACGATTCCACCTCGCTCGGCCCCATGGCACGACGTGATCTGCGTGCCGAGCTGCACCAGCAGGTTCAGGACAGCATTGCTGCCGGTGCGGTGGCCGTGACCGGCTGCCATGAGATCGAGGGGCCCGGGGCCTTCTATGCCCCCTCCATCATCGACCGGGTACAGCCCGGGCAGCGGGCCTGGGAAGAGGAACTGTTCGGGCCGGTGGCCATTGTCATCCGCGCCCGTGACGAGGCCCACGCACTGGAAATCGCCAACGGCTCGCGCTTTGGCCTGGGTGGCAGCGTATGGACAGGCGACAGCGCCCGTGGCGAGGCCTTCGCCCGGCGCATGCAGTGCGGTGCGGCCTTCGTCAACGGGCTGGTCAAGAGCGACCCGCGCCTGCCGTTTGGCGGCGTCAAGGCCTCGGGCTATGGCCGCGAGCTGTCACACCATGGCCTGCACGAGTTCCTCAACATCAAGACCATCTGGATTCGCTGATGTGTTCTGCCACAATGGCGTCAAGGCTCGTGGCACAGCGGTTCCGGTACCATGAACCGACCGACATTCCGGCTCGCAACGCCAGTATCCATTTTCTGCGTGCCGACCAATGCTGCAGATCAGGACCGATGGAAGACTGATCAGTCCTCTGCCTTGCCGGGCACTACGGTGGTCAGACCAAACAGCTGCCACATCTGCATGCCACCCCGATAGTACTTGATCTTGTCGGCCGGATAGCCGAGCTTGAGCAGGGCCCGGATGGCCCGCGGCGACTGCCCGCACCAGGGGCCGTTGCACCAGAGCACCACCGGCTTGGCGTCGGTGAAGTCCCAGTAGTCGGTCATCTGGCCGCCCGCCAGCCAGCCGCGCAGCGACTCGGCCAGATTGCCTCCCTCGCGCTGGCGGGCGCCCAGCAGTTCCAGCGCCTCGATCACTTCCAGGTCGTCCGGCTGCTTCTCGAAGGTGGTAAAGGGGATGTTGATGGAGCCGGGGATGGTGCCCTTCCTGTGCCAGGAAGGCAGGCGGGCGTCGATCAGATAGCCCTCATGATCCGGCAGCTTGTGTTCCATGAAGTCGATCAGCTCCAGTTCGCCGATGGTCTCGATGCCCGGGGCCGGATGCATCGGCTGGATACAGAAGGGTGGGCACTTGCGCGAGGTACGTGCAAAGCTGCCGGTGATCTTGTGATTCAGGTCCTGGATGCGCTGGATGCGCACCACCCTGCCCTCGTGTTCAACCAGCACATAACTCCGGTCGGGCGTGATCTTCACCTCGGCCGCCTGGGCCGAGCCCACCGCCGCCAGCACCAGAGCAGCCATCATCAGCACACGGGCCGTTGCCGTCATTTCATGTCTCCTCTCAGTAACGTCGTTTGAGTTCGATGATGAGCTTGCGCAGCTCATCGATGGTGGCTCCGGCACGATAGTTGTTATAGACCTCGACCCTGGCCCGGTCGGGCAGGTTCTTGTAGAAGATATAGCTGCCATAGAAGCGAGACTGCAGCTGCTGCTCGAATCCCTCCTGATCGAGCCCCGCGGGCAGATTCTGTTCGAGCGACTGGGTATCACTGCCCCAGCTGCCGGTGAAGCTCTGCGGTGCCACGGGCTGCTCGGACAGCTCCGTATTCGGGTCGACCTCGACCTCCTGGGCTTCGGACTGCAGGGTGCGCAGGTAATCCGCCTCCTCGGCGCATGCCACGCAGGGCAGACTGATCAGAAAGGCCACCACAAGGGCCGGTGCAGACAAGCGCGGTACGATCAATTTTCACCTCCGGGTCAGGATCAACCAGTGACCGGCAGGGAGGTACGCATCCCGATTGTGCTTGTTGTTCTTCTATCCCGTTCGCCCCATCCCGGGGCATTGTGATTTTTCCC
>RFHG01000302.1 GCA_003696465.1 Gammaproteobacteria bacterium
CCGGACTCGTTTTCCGACGGCGGGCGCTGGCTCGGCCGTGATGCCGCACTGGCACACGCGCGCGAGATGATCGAGGCCGGTGCCGACCTGATCGACATCGGCGGCGAGTCTACCCGTCCCGGGGCCGAACCGGTGTCCGAACAGGAAGAACTCGATCGGGTGATGCCGGTGCTGGAGGCACTGACCGGCGAGTTCGATGTACCGGTATCAGTCGATACCTGCAAGCCGGCCGTCATGAGCGAGGCCGTGGCCGCCGGTGCCGCGCTGATCAATGACGTGCGTGCCCTGCGTGCGGAAGGCGCGCTCGATGCCGTGGCCGATGCACCCGTGCTGGTGTGCCTGATGCACATGCAGGGCGAGCCGCGCACCATGCAGGAGAACCCCCGCTACGAGGATGTCGTGGGGGACCTGCTGGCCTTTTTTCGCGAACGCATCTCGGCCTGCGAGGAGGCTGGCATCGATGCAGGGCGACTGATCATCGATCCGGGCTTCGGGTTCGGCAAGACGCTTGCCCACAATCTCGAGCTGCTCAGGCGGTTGGACGCCTTTCATGCACTGGGGCTGCCGCTGCTCGCGGGCCTCTCACGCAAGCGCATGATCGGTACCCTGCTGGGTGATGTCCCGGTTGATGCCCGGCTGCACGGGAGCGTGGCGGCGGCCCTGGTGGCCGCACTGAAGGGGGCGCGTATCGTGCGTGTGCACGATGTACGCGAGACGGTGGAGGCACTCAGGGTTGCGGATGCGGTATCCTTTGGGCCGGATGGGGTATCCAACGGCTAGCAGGGAGGAGAAATGGACAAGCGTTACTTTGGCACCGACGGCATCCGCGGACGCGTCGGATCCGATCTGATGACTCCCGAATTCGTGCTCCGGCTGGGCTGGGCGGCTGGCCGCGTGCTGGTGGGCGACGGGCACCCCTCGGTGCTGATCGGCAAGGACACCCGCATTTCCGGCTACATGCTGGAGTCTGCCCTGCAGGCCGGGCTCTCCGCCGCCGGCATCGACATCCGGCTGCTGGGCCCGATGCCCACGCCGGGTATCGCCTACCTGACCCGGACCCTGCGCGCCTCGGCCGGTATCGTCATCAGTGCCTCCCACAATCCCTACTATGACAACGGCATCAAGTTCTTTTCTGCCGAGGGCACCAAGCTGCCCGACGAGGTGGAACTCGCCATCGAGGCCGAGCTGGACAAGCCGATGCAGACGGTGGACTCGGCCCAGCTGGGCAAGGCCGAACGTATCGTGGATGCGGCCGGGCGTTATATCGAGTTCTGCAAGAGCACCATCCCCCAGCGTACAGTGCTGCATGGCCTGAAGCTGGTCGTCGATTGTGCCAACGGCGCCACCTATCACATCGCACCCAGCGTGTTCGAGGAACTGGGGGCCGAGGTGATCCGGCTCGCGGCCCATCCCGACGGGCTCAACATCAATGCCGATTGCGGCGCCACCGCACCACAGCGTCTGGCCGATGCGGTGCTCAGCAACCAGGCCGATCTCGGCGTTGCCCTGGATGGGGACGGAGACCGCGTGATCATGGTCGACCATCATGGCGAGATCGTCGATGGCGACGAACTGCTCTATATCATTGCCCGCGCCCATCAGGAGGAGGGGCGCATGCAGGGGGGCGTAGTCGGTACCCAGATGAGCAACCTTGGCCTCGAACTGGCACTGAAGGGGCTCGGCATCCCCTTCGAGCGTGCAGCCGTGGGTGATCGCTATGTCATGGAGCGGCTGCAGGAGCGGGCGTGGCTGCTGGGCGGAGAGTCCTCCGGCCACATCATCTGCCTCGACCAGACCACGACCGGAGACGGCATCATCGCTGCCCTGCAGGTGCTGTACGTCATGGTCACCAGCGGCAAGCCGCTGCATGAACTCAAGCAGGGCATGGAGAAGATGCCGCAGGCGCTGGTGAATGTGCCGATCGACGGGCCGGTGGATCTTGCCGCCACGCCCCTGATTCGCGAGGCCGTCAGCGATGTCGAGCAGTGTCTGGGCGAGCAGGGCAGGGTGTTGTTGCGCCCCTCCGGCACGGAACCGCTGGTACGGGTGATGGTCGAGGGGCGTGATGCCCGCGAGGTGGAACGACTGGCCCGCCAGATCGCCGATGCGGTGGCCGAGGCCGCGGCGGCCTGAGTCGGCCCTTCGGCCCGATCAAGATTGATTTGTCGGCGCCATCCCGGTAAGCTTGCGCGCTTTCCGAGGCACGACCCAAGTGGAGAGATCGATGCGCAAACCCCTGGTTGCCGGCAACTGGAAACTGAACGGAACGCGCGCCAGCATCGACGAGCTGGTGCAGGGCCTGCTGCAAGGCATGTCCCAAGTGGGCGAGACCGATGTGGCCGTATGCCCGCCATTCGTCTACATCGACCATGTGCGCGGCCTGCTCGAGGGCAGCCGCATCGATCTGGGCAGCCAGGATGTCTGCGAGGAGGACAAGGGCGCGTTCACCGGTGAGGTGTCCGGCCCCATGCTGCGCGATGTCGGCTGTAGCTACGCCATTGTCGGTCACTCCGAGCGCCGCAGCATCTACGGCGAGAGTGACGAGCTCGTGGCGCGCAAGTTTGCCGCGGCGCGGCGCAACGGCCTGACGCCCATCCTCTGTGTTGGCGAGACCCTGGAGGAGCGTGAAGGCGGGATTACCGAGGAAGTCGTGGCGCGTCAGATCGACGCCGTGCTTGCCCTCGAGGGTATTGCCGCGTTTGCCGATGCGGTCATCGCCTATGAGCCGGTCTGGGCGATCGGCACCGGCAAGACCGCATCGCCGGAGCAGGCGCAGGAAGTGCACGAATTCATCCGTGGCCGGCTCGCCGGTCACGACGAGGGTGTTGCCGCCGGAATCCGTATCCTCTACGGCGGCAGCGTCAAGGGCGGCAACGCCGCCGAGCTGTTCGGCAAGCCGGATATCGATGGTGGACTGATCGGCGGCGCCTCGCTGGTGGCCGATGAATTCCTCACCATCTGCAAGGCTGCCGGCTGAGAGAGAAACGAACGAAATGTTGTATAGCATTCTGCTGGTCGCTCAGGTTATCATCAGCTTCGCGCTGGTTGTCTTCGTGCTGCTGCAGCACGGCAAGGGCGCGGATGCTGGTGCGGCCTTTGGCAGCGGCGCATCTGCCACCGTGTTCGGTTCGCAGGGCTCTGCCAATTTCCTGACCCGCACCACGGCCATTCTGGCCACGCTGTTCTTCCTCAATTCCATGGCGATGACCTATATCATTAGCCATCGCGAGGAGCCGAAGAGTGTGGTCGATACGGTGACCGTGGAAGAGCCCGCGCAGAATGCCGCGCCGGCAGCCGCCGATGTGCCGGCGGATGTCCCGGCGGATGTGCCTGCTGACGTGCCGGCAGCGACACCGCCCGCCGATGTGCCGGCCGGGAGCAAGGACGGCGCAAAACCGTAAGCACGGATTCAAGCCGAAGTGGTGGAATTGGTAGACACGCTATCTTGAGGGGGTAGTGGCGAAAGCCGTGCCGGTTCGAGTCCGGCCTTCGGCACCATACGACAACCGGAAACCCTGCATGCGAGGCTGACCCGCTGCAGGGTTTTTGGTATCAGGGAAGGACATGAAACCGAGGCCGGAGGCCCGCTCAATGCCTGCAGTATCGGGCACACTGCCGTGTTGACCCACAGGGGTACGCGTCTCTGCTCATGTGACACCGGCGCGTTCCCTTGTAAGCGGACCAAGGGTCGCTTAGACTGCCCTCAGTCGAGCGGTCCAGCTGGAGTGTGTTGATGCTTGAGGCGTATCTCCCGATCCTGATTTTCATGGCCGTGGGCCTCGTCATGGGCGGGGTGCTGCTCGGCATCGGTCTGATCATGGGGCCGCATCGTCCCGATCCGGCCAAGGGCTCGCCGTACGAATGCGGCTTCGAGGCCTTCGAGGATGCGCGCATGAAGTTCGATGCGCGCTACTACCTGGTTGCCATCCTGTTCATCATCTTCGATCTGGAGATTGCCTTCCTGTTCCCCTGGGCAGTGGCGCTGGATAAACTGGGCCTGTTCGGGCTGGTGGCCATGGCCGTGTTCCTCGGCGTGCTGATCATCGGTTTCATCTACGAGTGGAAGAAGGGGGCCCTGGAATGGGAGTAGAAGGCGTACTCGAAAAGGGCTTCGTGACCACCTCGGCCGACAAGCTCATCAACTGGGCGCGTACCGGTTCGCTGTGGCCGATGACCTTCGGCCTGGCCTGCTGTGCGGTGGAGATGATGCATGCCGGTGCCTCGCGCTATGATCTCGACCGCTTCGGCATCATCTTTCGCCCCAGTCCGCGCCAGTCCGATGTCATGATCGTGGCCGGCACCCTGGTCAACAAGATGGCCCCGGCCCTGCGCAAGGTCTATGACCAGATGGCCGAACCCCGCTGGGTCATCTCCATGGGTTCCTGCGCAAACGGCGGCGGTTACTATCACTACTCCTATTCGGTGGTGCGCGGCTGCGATCGCATCGTTCCGGTGGACATCTATGTGCCGGGCTGCCCGCCCACGGCCGAGGCCCTGCTGTACGGCATCATCCAGCTGCAGGAAAAGATCCGTCGAACCGAAACCATTGCCAGGGCGTCATGACCGATCCACGACTGGTAGCGCTGAGCGAGGTCCTCCTCGACGACATCCATACTCCGATCGAGGCCTGTGTCCTCGAGCACGGAGAGCTGAACGTGATCGTCCGACCGGACGAACTGCTCGAGGCCGCAACGCGCCTGCGCGATGCCTATGGCTTCGAGGAGCTGATCGACCTCTGCGGCATCGACTATTCCGAATTCGGCATCGACGAGTGGACCGTCGAGGAGGCCCCCAACACCGGCTTCAGCCGGGCGGTCGAGGCGCGCCATGCCGCCCGTTTCAGTTTCGACGAACCCCCGCCACCCAAACGCCACGACGGTCCGCGCTTTGCCGTGGCCTATCAGCTGCTTTCCCTGTCGCGCAACCAGCGCCTGCGGATGAAGGTCTATTGCCCCGACGATGACAATCCCCGCCTGCCCTCGGTGGTGGATATCTGGAATGCGGCCAACTGGTTCGAGCGCGAGGCCTTCGACCTGTTCGGCATCCTGTTCGAGGGGCATCCCGATCTGCGGCGCATTCTCACCGACTACGGCTTTGTCGGGCATCCGCTACGCAAGGACTTCCCGCTCATTGGTCATGTCGAGATGCGCTATGACCCGGAGCAGGGGCGGGTGGTGTACGAGCCCGTGTCCATCGAGCCGCGCGTGAACGTGCCCAAGGTGGTGCGCCACGATAACCGCTATGCCGATCTGCCGGCCGCGGAGGGTGACGATGCCTGAGATCCGCAACTACACCCTCAACTTCGGCCCGCAGCACCCGGCTGCACACGGTGTGCTGCGCCTCGTGCTGGAGATGGACGGCGAGGTGATCCAGCGTGCCGATCCCCACATCGGTCTGCTGCACCGCGGCACCGAGAAGCTGGCCGAGAGCAAGCCCTACAACCAGAGCATCGGTTACATGGACCGGCTCGACTACGTCTCGATGATGTGCAACGAACACGCCTATGTGCGGGCCATCGAGAAGCTGCTGGGCATCGAGGCGCCCCTGCGCGCGCAGTACATCCGTACCCTGTTCGACGAGATCACGCGCATCCTCAACCACCTGATGTGGCTCGGAACCCACGCGCTCGATGTGGGGGCCATGACCATGTTCCTGTACTGCTTCCGCGAGCGCGAGGATCTGATGGATGCCTACGAGGCGGTGAGTGGCGCGCGCATGCACGCCACCTATTACCGCCCCGGCGGCGTGGCCCGCGACCTGCCCGACAGCATGCCGAAGTACGCGCCCTCGCGCTGGCACTCGCAGAAGGAGGTGGATCGCCTCAACGAGGACCGCCAGGGCAGCCTGCTCGACTTCCTCGAGGCCTTTACCGAGCGTTTCCCGCAGCGCGTGGACGAGTACGAGACCCTGCTCACCGACAACCGCATCTGGAAACAGCGCACCGTAGGTATCGGCGTGGTTCCGCCGGAGCGTGCCCTGCAGCTCGGCTTTACCGGCCCCATGCTGCGCGGTTCCGGGGTGGAGTGGGACCTGCGCAAGAAACAGCCCTATGCCGCCTACGACCGGGTCGAGTTCGACATCCCGGTGGGGACCAATGGAGACTGCTACGACCGCTACCTGGTCCGGGTGGAGGAAATGCGCCAGTCCAATCGCATCATGAAACAGTGCATCGACTGGCTGCGTGCCAATCCCGGCCCTGTGCGGCTGGAAGATCACAAGATCACGCCGCCGCGGCGCGAGGAGATGAAGGCCGACATGGAGGCCCTCATC
>RFHG01000303.1 GCA_003696465.1 Gammaproteobacteria bacterium
GACCGCGAGCGCCTGCGCGAACTGTTCCGGCGGCTCGAGTTCCGCAGCTGGCTGCGCGAGCTGGAAGAGGGCGAGGAAGGCGAGCCGCAGGCCGCCGGAGATGATGCGTCCTCGACGGTGGTGGATCGCGATGGCTACCGGACGATACTCGATGAGCAGGCCCTCGAGGACTGGGTGGCCCGGCTGGAGGCGGCCGAGCTGTTCGCCTTCGATACCGAAACCACCGATCTCGACTACATGCGGGCACGGGTGGTGGGCATGAGCTTTGCGGTAGCCCCCGGCGAGGCCGCCTACCTGCCGCTCGGACACGACTATCCGGGCGCGCCCGGGCAGCTCGACCTCGACACCGTGCTCGAGCGCCTGCGCCCGCTGCTGGAGGATCCGCAGCAGGCCAAGCTCGGGCACCACCTCAAGTACGACCGCAACGTGCTGGCCAACCACGGCATCACCCTGCGCGGCATTCGCCACGACACCATGCTGGAGTCGTACATGTACGACTCCAGCGCCCGCCAGCACGACCTCGACAGCCTCTGCCAGCGCTATCTCGACCATTGCAACATCAAGTACGAGGAGGTGGCCGGCAAGGGCGCGAAACAGATCCCATTCAACCAGGTGGCGCTGGAGCAGGCCACGCCCTATGCCGCCGAGGATGCCGACCTCTGCCTGCGCCTGCACGCACACCTCTGGCCGCTGCTGGCCGAGCGCGAGGGCCCGCGGCGCGTGTACGAGGAGATCGAGATCCCGCTCATCCCGGTGCTGTCCGACATGGAGCGCACCGGCGTACTGATCGATACCGGTCTGCTTGCCCGCATCAGTCAGGAGCTGGCCGAGCGCATGGCCGAGCTGGAAAGCAAGGCACACGAGCTGGCCGGCGAGCCGTTCAATCTCGGCTCCACCAAGCAGTTGCGCCACATCCTGTTCGAAAAGCTGGGCCTGCCCGCACTCAAGAAGACGCCCAAGGGCGAGCCCTCGACTGCCGAGGAGGTGCTGGCCCAGCTGGCAGAGGAATACGAGCTGCCGCAGGTGATCCTCGACTGGCGCAGCCTGTCCAAGCTCAAGAGCACCTACACCGACAAGCTGCCGCAGATGGTCAACCCGGATACCGGCCGTGTGCATACCTCCTATCATCAGGCGGTGGCGGCCACCGGGCGCCTGTCCTCCTCCGACCCCAACCTGCAGAACATCCCTATCCGCACCCGCGAGGGGCGGCGTATCCGCGAGGCCTTCATCGCCCCCGAGGGGCGGGTGATCCTGGCCGCGGACTATTCGCAGATCGAGCTGCGCATCATGGCCCACCTGTCGGGCGACGAGGGGCTGCTGAAGGCCTTTGCCGAGGGCCGCGACATCCATCGCGCCACTGCCGCCGAGGTCTTCGGCGTGCCCGAGGACCTGGTCACGGACGAACAGCGCCGCGCCGCCAAGGCCATCAACTTCGGCCTCATCTATGGCATGTCGGCCTTCGGCCTGGCCCGGCAGATCGGGGTCGACCGCACCACCGCGCAGGAATACATCGATCTCTACTTCGCCCGCTACCCGGGCGTGCGGCGCTACATGGACGAGACCCGCGAGAAGGCGCGCAGCCAGGGCTATGTCGAGACCCTGTTCGGCCGCAGGCTGTATCTGCCCGAGATCCGCAGCCGCAACGCCCAGCGCCGCCAGTATGCCGAGCGTACCGCCATCAATGCCCCCATGCAGGGCACAGCGGCCGATATCATCAAGCGGGCCATGAACGACCTGCACGGCTGGATCGGCAGCGGTTACGGCGACCGGCTGGCCATGATCATGCAGGTGCACGACGAGCTGGTGTTCGAGATCGATGCCGACTTCGTGGACGAGGCGCGCGGAGAGATCGAGCGACGCATGAGTCATGCGGCAGAACTGCGTGTGCCACTGGAGGTGGGGATTGGCGTGGGGGCCAACTGGGAGGAGGCGCACTGAAGCGGCCTTATGATGCGCAGCATCATCACGATGTTTCAGAGGCGCAGCAGCGTGTCGGATGTGCAATCGCAACAAGTCATTGATCGCCACAGGTCTGGCAGGAAATCAGATTGCCCTTGTTCCCCCGGGTTTCGTACCCGCTTGCGCGGGCACGAGTTCATTTCTTTTGCACGCGCAAAAGAAACGAACCAAAGAAAACGCGGCCAGGAACGCGCCTGCTGCGCAGGTTCCCGTCTCCGGGCACGATTTCCGGGGGTGGAGCGTACGGGCTCCTGCCCTACGCTCCACAGGCCGGCATCCCTGCCGGCCTC
>RFHG01000304.1 GCA_003696465.1 Gammaproteobacteria bacterium
CGATCTGGCCGAACTCGAGGCCATGCATGCACGGCTGAGAGCGCTCCTGGCCGAGCGGGGCGCGGAGCTGGCCGGGCTGGAGTTCTGTCCGCACGGGCCTGATGACGGCTGCAGCTGTCGCAAGCCCCTGCCGGGCATGATCGAACGCCTGCTCGAAGGGCTGGGCGTGCAGGCTGACGATGCCCTGGTGGTGGGTGATTCCCTGCGCGACATCGAGGCGGCCCATGCCGCCGGTGTGCCGGCGGTGCTGGTGCGCACCGGCAAGGGCGAGCGGACGCTGGCCTCGGGCCGGTTGCCCGCCGGCGTGCCCGTGCATGACGACCTGGCATCGCTGGCCGATGCCCTGCTGGGCGGGGGGGAGCGCTCATGAACAGCCGCCCGGTGCTGTTGCTCAGGGGGCTGCTGTTCTGGGCCGGCTTTGCACCCAGCGTGGTGTTCTATGCCACCCTGGCCATCATCATGTTGCCGCTGCCGTACATCTGGCGCTACCGGGTGGTGGGTACCTGGGCGGCATTCGTGCTGGGCTGGCTGCGCCTGACCTGCGGTATTCGGCATGAGGTGGAGGGGCGCGAGCACATCCCGGAAGGGCCTGCCATCGTCATGTCCAAACACCAGTCCACCTGGGAGACGATCGCCCTGCAGCGCATCTTTCCGCCGCAGGTGTGGGTGCTGAAGAAGGAACTGCTGTACATCCCGTTCTTCGGCTGGGCCCTGATGGCACTGGAAGGCATCGCCATCGACCGTGGCGCCGGCCGGCGCGCGGTGGTGGAGCTGGTGAAGCAGGGGCGCCAGCGGCTCGAGACCGGGCGCTGGGTGGTGATCTTCCCCGAGGGCACGCGTACCCGGCCCTGCCAGAAGCCTCGCTACAAAATCGGCGGCGCGGTACTGGCTGCCAAGACCGGTGCGCCGGTGGTGCCGGTGGCCCACAATGCGGCCGAACACTGGCCGAAACGGCCGGTCATCAAGTATCCGGGTACCATTCGTGTGTCCATTGGCCCCCCGATCGAGACCGCCGGCCGCAAGCCGGAGGAGATCCTGGCCGATGTCGAGGCCTGGATCGAGGGCGAGATGCCGCGCCTGCTGGAACACCCCTGCCCTCAGGAGGGCGAATCAGTCCAGGCGCAGTGATTCCAGCGGCTGTGGCTGGCCGATGAAGTAGCCCTGGCCGTAGTCGACACCGATGCTCTTCAGGCGCTCGAGTATCTGTTCGTTCTCCACATACTCGGCAATCGAGCGGATGCCCATTTCGTGGGCAATGTCGGTGATCGATTCCACCAGCTTGGCATCGATGTTGTCCTGCATTAGGTTGCGCACGAACAGGCCATCGATCTTGACGAAGTCCACCGGCAGGTTCTTCAGATAGCCATAGGACGACATCCCGGTGCCAAAGTCGTCGAGCGAGAACAGGCAGCCCATCTCGGCCAGCCGGCTGAAGATCTGCTGGGCATTGATGAGGTTGGCGATGGCCACCGTTTCGGTCACCTCGAAGCACAGCTTGCCCTGGGGCAGGCCGCGCTGGTCGAACTCGTGCACCACGAAGTCGAGGAAACCCCGGTCGCTGAGCGAGTGACCCGAGAGGTTGATCGACACATGGCCCAGCCTGCCCAGGCGTGCGCTGCCCTGGCGCTCCATCCAGTCGAACACATGGCGAATCACCCAGCGGTCGATCTGGGGCGTCATGTTGGCGCGCTCGGCGGCGGGCAGGAAGTCGCCGGGTTCGACGATCCGGCCGTCCTCGTCCTGCATCTTGATCAGGACCTCGAAGCTCAGGCCCTCGCTGCTGTCCTGCAGCGGCCTGATCTCCTGGAAGTAGAGCTGGAAGCGATCCTCGTTGATGGCCTCGTTGATGCGCCCGAGCCAGAGCATGTCACCGCGGCGGCGCAGGAAGCCGGTGTCGTCCGGACGATACAGTTTGATGCTGTTACGACCTACATCCTTGGCCGAATAACAGGCGGTGTCGCCGGCGCTGAGAATGGCCGCGGCGGAGCGGCTCTCGGCGGTGATGGGCACCACGCCGATACTGACACCCAGCTTGTAAGTCTCGCCCTCCCATTCGAAGCGGCAGGCGTTGACCATGTCACGGAACTTGGCGGCAATGCGTTCGGCGTATTCCAGGTCGCAATTGAGCAGGAGGATGCCGAACTCGTCGCCCCCCAGGCGCGCCAGCGAATCGCCGCGGCGGATTTCCTGGCGAAAGCGCGAGGCCAGGTTGCGCAACAACTCGTCACCGGCAGCATGACCGCTGTTGTCGTTGATGACCTTGAACTGGTCGAGGTCCATGAACAGCAGCGCATGGGTGCGGCCCTCGGCACGCGCGCTGCCCAGCGCTCGGTTGATGCGGATCAGCAGCTCCGAGCGGTTGATCAGCCCGGTCAGGGTGTCGTGGCTGCTCTGGTATTCGAGCTGCATGGCCAGCGAGCGCTGTTTGGTGATGTCGCGGAACACGCAGATCGCGCCGACCAGGCGACCCTCCTGGACCAGCGGATAGATGGAATACTCGGCATGGAACACGCGACCGTCCCTACGCCGCACGGTGATGTCCTCGACCTTGAGCGGGCGTCCGCTGGAGAGCACCTGTTCGATCGGGTCGCTGGCCTGCTGCGCGTCATCGCCACTGGCGTGGATCAGCTCGAAGATGTTGCGCCCCAGCAGCTGCTGGCGACCGTAGCCGAGCAGCTCCTGGGCCGCCCGATTGACAAAGGTGCAGTTGCCGTAGCGGTTGACGGCATAGATGCCCTCGCCGGCGGAGTCCAGCAGCAGTTGCAGGCGCCGGTTCTCGCGCTTGAGTTCGTCTCGGCCCAGGGTGCGCTCGGTGACATCGGTGACGAAGAAGTACAGGAACTGACGGCCGGCGTGATCGCCGAGATGGCCGCGAAACAGCAGATCCAGCGTGTCGCCGTGGCGGTTGCGCTGCTGCAGCCGGCGCTCGGCCTGACCCTGTTCCAGTACCTCGCGCAGGAAGGCGCGCACATCCGGTTCGCTCTGGCCACTGCGCAGGTCGAGCAGGCCGTGTTCCAGCAGAAACGATTCCTTCTGGTCCAGCAGTTCGCAGTAGGTGGCATTGACCTGCTGGATGTTGCCGTCCAGGTCGGTGATGACGAAGCCCTCCGGCAGGCCGTTGTACACCAGGCGCAGAAGATAACCCTGCTCGTCTTCCGCGCCATGGCTGCTGTCCTCGACCACACTGACCGTACTCAACAGACTCCTGGGCGTGCCGTCGGGTGCCAGGATGATGCGTCCGCGCGAGCGCAGCAGCAGCACGGTATTGTCGGGACGGATGAGGCGGAAGAAAGCCTCGTAATGTTCCAGGCGGCGGTAGGCATGCAGGACCGCGCTGCGCAGGTCGCGGCGATCCTCCGGATGGATGTTGCGCACGAAGGCCTCGAAGTCGAGGGCCTGGTCCGCCTCGAGGCCCATCAGCTCGAGCATCTGCTCCGACAGCACCAGACGGTTGTCGGCGAACCCCCATTCCCAGGTGGCGCTTCCGTGCAGGCTGGCCATGGTCAGCGTGTCCTGGTCACTCATGGGGATGCGCATACCTCGCTGTGCTGGGTTCATATTCAACCATACCATTGATGATAGGCCTTTGCCCGCCGCTTTGCAGCGGCCCGCCCCGCGCCGTTTGACGCGCCTCCCCGGGAAGGGGTATAAAATCTGCCCTTTCCGACCCTGGACCCGGGCGCACGCCGCTACTGCCAATGAGTGACTACAACGAAAAGGTCGTTATCAAGGGGGTGACCCGCGATGGTCGCCGCTTCCGTCCCAGCGACTGGGCGCAGCGCCTGACCAATGCCGTGGCCAGCATCGGGCCCAACAACCGCATCATTTATCATCCGAACGTGAGCATGGCCATGATCGAGGGCGTCAGCGCCGTGGTCATCGATCGCAGCATGCGCGCATCGGACCCGCGCCTGTTCGAGTTTCTCATCGACTTTGCCCGCAGCAACGACCTGCAGGTGGAGAACCTGCCCGAGGACTGAATTCCTTCGGTTGGACAATCCAGGTTGGGTTCGTCCGGCAGTCTGTCATTCCATGCCGGGTCTCTGCCACCCATGATGTTGCCTTGATTTGCAAGCGCGTAACTGATCGGTTACTCTTCGTGTATGTTCCGGATCAAGCAGACGCCCGAATTTGCCGAGTGGCTGTCGGGTATCAAGGATGGTATGACGCGGAGGCGTTTGGCCACACGGCTACGCAAGGCGTCACTGGGTAACCTCGGTGATGTGCGTTCGGTTGGTGAAGGTGTCTTCGAGATGCGGGAGTTTTTCGGGCCAGGGTGGCGTATGTACTACACCCGGCGTGACGAGGTGCTGATTGTGATGCTGGGTGGTGGGGACAAGTCCACACAGAAGCGAGATATCGAGCGAGCCATTGCGCTGGCCAGAACCCTGGAGGACTGAGGCATGACCGGGAAGATTCGTGTTTCCGAATTGCCGGATTTTGATGTGACCGAATATCTGGAGGACGACCAGGCGATTGCCGAATACCTGACGTGCGTACTGGAAGACGGGGATCCCAATCTGCTGGTGGCGGCACTGGGTGATATTGCGCGCGCGCGGGGTATGACAGATATCGCCCGTGAAACCGGGCTGGCTCGCGAGGCGCTTTACCGTGCATTGAGAGAAGGCGCCTCCCCACGCTTTGATACAGTAATGCGGGTATTGCGGGCCCTTGGGGTGCGTCTGGTGGCAGAGCCCGAGCGAAACCATGCGGCCTGATCCCGGGAATCAGACCGGGAGACACCAGGCAGTAGATACGCAACGAGGCCCCGCAGATCGGGGCCTCGTCGTATCCGGAGCTGGGCCGGTCAAGGTCGCCTCAGGCCGTTTCCTCGGGCCAGTTCTTGATGTAGTTCTTCATGATGCGGTTTTCGAAGCTCACCTGATCGAGCAGGGCATTGAGCAGGTCCCCGTTGGAGACCACGCCCACCAGCTTGCCTTCCTCGAGGATGGGCAGGTGGCGGATGCGCCGGCCCAGGCGGTTGTCGAACATCAGGTTCATGGCATCGGCCACCTTGCAGCTGGCATCGCAGGTGACGATGTCCTTGGCCATGATGGCACGTACCTTGAGGTTGGGCAGCTCCTCGAGGTGGTTGTTGACGGCAAACAGGATGTCACGCTCGGTGATGATGCTGACCAGCTGGCCGTCCTCGACCACGGGCAGCGAGCCGATGCGATGCTGCATCATGAGTGCCACGGCATCGACGATGTTTGCATCCGGGGTGATGGTGATCAGGCGACCGCCCTTGGCGTTGAGAAAGGTCTTGATGTCCATGCGCGGGCTCTCTGGGCAAATATCAGGAACTCGTAATTTAGCACACCCCGGGGCGCGAATGGCAAGCTCAGCCCTCGAGTGCCCGGGCCAGGAAGGGGGGCAGGGCCAGTGCCCCCTCGTGCACGGC
>RFHG01000305.1 GCA_003696465.1 Gammaproteobacteria bacterium
CGGATGCGGGCCGCCACCTGCTCGGGCGCTTCGTGCGTGCGCGTGCACGGCTGTGGCTGCCGCAGCGCCTGCAGGTGCTGGCCGAGCGTACCGGCCTGCTCCCTTCCGGTTGCAGTATCCGGCGCCAGAAGACCCGCTGGGGCAGTTGCTCCGCCCGTGGCCACATCAGCCTCAACGACCGGCTCATGTTCCTGCCGCCGGAACTGGTCGATCATGTCCTGCTGCACGAACTGGCCCACCTGCGTGAACCCCATCACGGGCCGGCCTTCCACCGTCTGCTGGCCAGACTCGACCCGAAGTCTCGCGCGCACCACGCTGCCCTGCGCCAGGCCGGGCAGCTGATTCCTCCCTGGCTGCCCGACCGCCTCTGAGTACCGGTGCCAGGCCCGCGCGGGGCATGGCATGCAACACATTCAACAATCTCCTAGAATGAGAACGGTATGAAACTGACCCGGCTTACAGGCCTCCTGCTGTCGGTCCTGTGCCCGTTCGCCGCATGGGCCGGGCAGCCGATCGTGCCCATTCCGCGCCATGTCGAAATCGACATGGACAAGGCCCGGTTGGGTCAGCGCCTCTTTTCCGACCGCAGGCTTTCGCGCGATCAAAGCATCTCCTGTGCCAGTTGCCACGACCCGGTCCACGGGGGCGTCGATCACCGCCCGGTCTCTACCGGCGTGGGGGGACAGAAGGGGCGGGTCAACGCACCTACCGTATGGAACGCCGTTTTCAACTTTCGTCAGTTCTGGAACGGGCGCGCGGCCGACCTCAGGGAACAGGCCGAGGGGCCGATCCACAATCCCATCGAAATGGCCATGGATGACAGGCTGGTCAATCAGCGCCTGCAGGCCGATGCCGAATACCGGCGCGCATTCCGGAAAATCTACGACCACGCGCCCAATCTTGACGATGCCCTCGATGCCATCACCGAGTTCGAACGCGCCCTGTACACACCCGACAGCCGGTTCGACCGCTGGCTGCGCGGAGAACAGACACTCAGCCAGGAGGAACTGGAAGGCTATCGCCTGTTCAAGCAGCTCGGCTGTGTGAGCTGCCACAACGGCATCAATGTCGGCGGCAATTCCTACCAGTATTTCGGTGCCGTCATTCCGCTGCGGCAACGCGAGCAGGCCGGCGACCGCTACCAGCTCACCCAGGATCCCTTCGACCGCGCCCGCTACAAGGTCCCCACCCTGCGCAACATCGAACTCACCGCCCCCTATTTCCATGACGGCTCTGCCGCAACCCTCAATGAGGCCGTTCAGCTGATGGCCTACCACAACCTCGGGTTCGACCTCTCCAACGCAGAGGTCGAAAAAATCGTGGCCTTTCTGCGCACCCTGACCGGCAAGCCCCCGGCCATTCTGGAACCGAACGAATGACACGCCACCTGCGCTATGCATTGGCCATCGTGGCCGTGGTGATCTTCGGGGCGCTGTTCTTCTATGCTGACCACCTCACGCGGGAGGAGATCGGCCACAACGCAAGAATCACCGGCCTGCTGCTCGAGCTGGGCCTCAGCCAGAAAAATCTCGAAGAGCAGGTGCTCGGCGAGGCCTTCTTCGCCTATCCGAACCATGATGATGTGGTCGCCACCCTGCGCCGGAGCAGGGAACTCTATACCCTCATCGAGCATGAACTGGCCCAGGCCGGCCTCCTGCAGGGGGACATTCGCAATCAGATGGCGACCCTGAAATCCGCACTCGAAAAGCGCGAGGAACAGGTATATCGCTTCCAGACCCTCAATGCCGTCATCAAGAACTCGGCCCTCCAGATCCCGCGCCTGGTTCGGCGCTACCTTGAACAGCGCGCACAGCCCGACCTTGACTACCTCAAGCTCCTGGCGCGCATCGCTGCCGAAGTCACCCTTGGCAAGGGCAGCCTCGATCCCGACCTGATGCCGGATCTCGAACGCGACATGCAGGCATTGCAGCAATGGCCACTGGCAAACGAACAGGCGCGCCGCTTCAATGACATCTTTCTGCGCCATGCACAGACCATTTACCGTCACCTGCCGGAATACAGCCGCCTGCTCGAACAGACGCGCTCCATGCCCATCAGGGAATACATCTCCCGGCTGCAACACAGCATCGAGGCACAGACTTCGCAGCGCATGCAGCGGATTCGGGAACTGCACTTCTTCCTGACCCTGGCGTTTGCCGCTGCGGTGCTCATCATCATCGCCCTCATGATCAGGACCCATCGCGAAAACCTGCGTCTGCAGCGCCTGCAGGAACATCTGCGTCTCAGCGCGCTCACGGACCCGCTCACCGGTCTGGGCAACCGCCGCGCCTTCTCGGAGAGCCGGGTTTCGCAGCCGGTCCTGCTCCTCATCAACATCGACCGTTTCAAGCATATCAACGACTTCTATGGTGTGGCTGCCGGCGATTCGGTCATCCAGCAGCTGGTGCACGTCCTGCGACACGAACTCAACGACAGCCTGCAGCAACGCCTGTTCCGCATCAGTGGTGACGACTTCGCGATCCTGCTTTCCGCCGAGGACAAACTGCGCCCCGATGTTCTGGCGCAGCAGATCATCAACACGGTAGAACGCCATGCCTTCGTCTTCGAGGGCAACAGCATCCCGGTCAGCGTCAGCATCGGCCTCAGTCGGGAAGAGCCCCTGCTGGAGACGGCCGATCTCGCCCTGCGTGCGGTCAAGAAAACGCGTGGCCATTACATGGAGTATCACAGTACCGCCGGCCTGGAGGAGGGGCTGGAGGAAAACCTGCGCATGATCCAGATCATTCGCGACGCGGTGCGTGACCATCGCGTGGTGCCCTTCTTCCAGCCCCTGCTCAACAACCGCAGCGGACTGATCGACAAGTACGAATGCCTGATGCGGATCCGGCTGCCCGACGATGAATATCTCACCCCCGACCGGTTCCTCGGCATCGCCCGCGAGGCCCGGCTCTCCGGCGAACTGACCCGGTCCATGATCGAGGCCTGCCTGACCCGTTTCATGCGCAACGACCTGAACTTCTCCATCAACCTGTCGATGGACGACATGCTCGACAGCACCGTCACCAGCTATCTGTTCTACGAGCTGGAACAGCAACCGGAACTGGCCCGAAGGATGACCGTGGAAATCCTCGAAACCGAGGAAATCGACGACTACGAAACTGCGCGGAGTTTCATCAGCCACATCCGCCGTCTGGGTTGCAGTATTGCCATTGACGACTTTGGCAGTGGCTACTCGAACCTGCGCAAGGTGCTGGACCTCGACATCGACCAGCTCAAGATCGACGCCTCTCTCATCAGGGAGCTGGGCGCAAATCCGCAGGCGGAAGAAACGGTCTACGCCATTCTCCAGTTTACCCGTGCCGCCAAAATCCCCTCGGTGGTGGCAGAATTCGTGCATTCAGAGGCCGTGCAGAAGATCGTGGTGCGCATGGGCATCGACTATTCCCAGGGCTACTGGATTGGCCGGCCGGAACCGGAACTGCCGGGCGACACCTGAACGGGGGATACCGGGCAAGGTCAGCGACGCATGAGCCCACGGGCCGAGAAGATGAACTCGGCCACTGCCACGACGGCATAACCGATCAGGATGCGCCACAGGCTGGCCGGATCCTGCTTCCACAGCCAGCCCATCAGCACCAGCCAGGAGGCCAGGCCCAGAACCACCCCGACAAAGGGCAACAGTGGTTGAATGCCGATGCGCCGCCAGAGCCGCAGGGCCGACAGGTTGATGAGTGTAAAGATGAGCAGGAAGGTGGCGCTGGCAAAGGACGAGATGATGGTGAGATCGCTGGTATTGACGAACAGCACGGTCACCGCGGTGATGCCGAGCAGTGCATAGACCGGTATCGGCCGGTCGCGCCGATGAAAGCCGAACACCCTGGGCAGGGCCTTTTCCCGCGCCATGACCATGCTCAGCCGGGCCGAGCCGAACAGGGTGGCATTGATGGCCGATGAAGTGGAGAACAGGGCCGCCACCCCGATCAG
>RFHG01000306.1 GCA_003696465.1 Gammaproteobacteria bacterium
ACATGAGCAGGCAGATCAAGGCGGTTTCCCTCATTTCCGGCGGACTCGATTCCATGCTGGCCACCCGGGTCATCATGGAACAGGGCGTGCACGTGGAGGGCATCAACTTCTTCACCGGCTTTTGCGTGGAGGGGCACACGCACGCCATCCGCAAGAAGGACCAGGCGAAGCCCAAGCGCAACAATGCGCTGTGGGTGGCCGAGCAGCTCGGCATCAAGCTGCACATCATCGACATCGTCGAGGAATACAAGGACATCGTCATCAACCCGAAGCACGGCTACGGGGCCAACCTGAACCCCTGCCTCGACTGCAAGATCTTCATGGTGCACAAGGCGCTGGAGTGGATTCGGGCCAATGATTTCGATTTCATCATCACCGGCGAGGTGATCGGCCAGCGGCCCAAGTCGCAGCGGCGCGAGACGATGCCGGTGGTGGCGCGCGAGTCGGGTGCCGATGACCTGCTGGTGCGTCCGCTGTGCGCGAAGAACCTGCCGCCGACCCTGCCCGAGCGCGAGGGCTGGATCGACCGTGAAAGGCTGTATGACTTTTCCGGCCGCTCGCGCAAGCCGCAGATGGCCCTGGCACGGCAGTTCGGCATCGAGGACTATGCCCAGCCGGCAGGCGGCTGCTGCTTCCTCACCGACGCCAACTATTCGCACAAGCTGCAGGATCTGTGGACCCACCGCGGCGAGAAGCGCTACGACCTCGACGACATCATGCTGCTCAAGGTGGGCCGCCACCTGCGCCCGGCCGAGCACTACAAGCTGATCATCTCGCGCGAGGAAGGCGAGACACGTTTCCTCGAGGGCTATCGCAAGCAGTTCACCCATATCAAGACGGTCAGCCATGCCGGGCCGCTGACCCTGATCGACGGCACGCCGAGCGAGGCCGATCTGGAATATGCCGCCCGCATCACGGCCCGTTTCAGCAAGGGCCGCACGGCAGACCGGGTCAAGGTACGCATCACCCCGAAGGAAGGCGAACCGCGCGAGCTGGAGGTCGCCCCCCTGCCCCCCTCGGAGCTGAAGGAGTCGTGGTACCTGTGAGCGCCCTGCACCGCCTCATTGCCCTGCTTGATGCACTCAGCCTGCGCGTGGGACAGGTGGTGTCCTGGCTCACCCTGGGCATGGTGCTGGTGACCTTTGCCATCGTCGTGCTGCGCTACGGCTTCGGGCTCAACTGGATCTGGCTGCAGGAGTCGGTAGTGTACATGCACGCGCTGGTGTTCATGGCCGGCATCGCCTACACCCTGCGCGAGAACGGGCATGTGCGGGTGGATATCTTCTACCGGAAGCTCTCGCGCCGCGGCCGGGCCTGGGTGGAACTGCTGGGCGGGCTGTTCCTGCTGCTGCCGGTGACGCTCTTTCTCGCCTGGATCAGCTGGGACTACGTGGCCAGCTCCTGGGCATTGAAGGAAGGCTCGCGCGAGGCCGGCGGGCTGCCCTTCATCTATGTCATGAAGGCCTACATCCCGCTGATGTGCGCCCTGCTGTTCCTGCAGGGGCTGGCCGGGATCGGCCGCGCGGTACTGGTCCTTCTGGGCGAGGACATTCCCCTGTTCGCGGAGAACATCGGCGAGGAGGAGCTGTAATGGAGTGGATGGCCCTGCTGCTGTTCCTCGCCGTGGTGGTGGTGCTGATGGCCGGCTATCCGGTGGCCTTCACCCTGGGCGGGGTCTCGCTGATCTTCGCCGCCATCGGCTGGCTCACCGGCGCCATGGACCCGCTGATGGGCATGATGCCGGAGCGCCTGTTCGGCATCATGAGCAACGAGACCCTGATCGCGGTGCCGCTGTTCGTGTTCATGGGGGTGATGCTCGAGCGCACCCGCATCGCCGAGGACCTGCTGGAGACCATGGGCCTGCTGTTCGGCCGGCTGCGCGGCGGGCTGGGAATCTCTGTCACGCTGGTAGGGATGCTGCTGGCCGCGTCCACCGGCATCGTCGGTGCCACCGTGGTGACGATGGGGCTGCTGTCCCTGCCCACCATGCTGCGCCGCGGCTACGATCCGGCCATTGCCTGTGGCACCATCTGTGCATCCGGCACCCTGGGCCAGATCATCCCGCCCTCCATCATCCTCGTGCTGCTCGGCGACGTGCTCTCCTCGGCCTACCAGCAGGCCCAGCTGGCGCAGGGCATCTATGCCACCGACACGGTTTCGGTCGGTGATCTGTTCGTCGGCGCCATCATCCCCGGGCTGATGCTGGTCGGCATGTATCTGGTGTATCTGCTGGTCATGGCCTGGCTGAAACCGCAGACCATGCCACCGGCGGTGGACGAGGACCACGCCGCTCCGCCCGACCTGGGCCGCCGTGTGCTGCGCGTGCTGCTGCCGCCGCTGCTGCTGATCGTGGCCGTGCTCGGCTCCATCATGGCCGGCCTGGCCACGCCGACAGAGGCCGCGGCAGTGGGCGCGGTGGGCGCGCTGCTGCTGGCCGTGATCAACCGCCAGCTCACCCTGCATCGCCTGCAGGAGGTCATGCTGAGCACCACGCGCGTGACCAGCATGGTGTTCATGATCTTCATCGGCGCCTCGCTGTTCTCGCTGGTGTTCCGCGGCTATGGCGGCGACGAGCTGGTGCACGAGCTGCTCTCGAACCTGCCCGGTGGGGTGGTCGGCGCCATGCTGGTGGTGATGCTGGTGATGTTCGTGCTCGGTTTCGTGCTCGACTTCATCGAGATCACCTTCGTGGTGATTCCCATCGTCGGGCCGATCCTGCTGCAGATGGGGCTGGACCCGGTGTGGCTGGGGGTGATGTTCGCCATCAACCTGCAGACCTCGTTCCTGACCCCGCCCTTCGGCTTTGCCCTGTTCTACCTGCGCGGCGTGGCGCCCGAGGCCGTGGCCACCCGTGACATCTACCGCGGCGTGATGCCCTATATCGCCATCCAGCTGGTGGCACTGGGCCTGCTGGCCCTGTGGCCGCAGCTTGCCACCTGGCTGCCCGACGTGATCTACGGCCCCTGATCCTTCCCTGCAACGACCGACCCGAGAGACAAGACCACATGACAAAGATCCAGTTGCTTCGCATCCTGTTCATCAGCCTGACCCTTTCCGTGCCCTTTGCCCTGCTCGTCCTGCTGGCGCTGCAGACCGGCGCGGGACTCGACCAGGCCGAGGCCTGGCGCGCCCTGTTCGAGCACCCGCTGTTCGTTACCCTGTTTCTCAAGGCCTGGGGTGTGGAGTTCCTGGCCCTCTTCGTGGGCCTGTCGCTGCTGGTCGTATGGCCGCTTCCACGCCGCGCAGGCGCGCCAGCCGGCGGCGGCAGCGGCGGTGAGCGCCTGCGCGGCAAGGTCAAGTGGTTCAATGCACGCAAGGGCTACGGCTTCATCCTGCTGCCCGACGGCAAGGAGCTGTTCGTGCACTACCGCGAGATCCAGGGCCAGGGCCGGCGCAATCTGAACGATGGCCAGGAGGTCGAATTCAGCATCGGCCAGGGCCGCAAGGGCCCCGAGGCCCGGAACGTGCGTCCACTCTGAACGCCTGCCCCCGTGACCGGCGTCACGGGGGCACCCTTCCGCTCTTCGCCCCCACCCCGACGCGCCCTCCGGTTGCTATGCTCGAAGTGTCCGACAACGGCAAGCACCCAGGAGGCAGCCATGAAACGCATCGGAACCACGACCCCCACCCCCCA
The DNA here is from genome assembly GCA_003696465.1 of Gammaproteobacteria bacterium. Taxonomy (GTDB): domain Bacteria; phylum Pseudomonadota; class Gammaproteobacteria; order J044; family J044; genus J044. The sequence goes on from RFHG01000306.1 coordinate 3,635, forward strand.
CCCCGCCCCTCAACAGGCCGAGGCAGTCCGCAGTTATCGCCAGCTGTGCGTGCACCATGACCCCCGCCATGCCGTGGCCTGGTGCTACATGCATGCCTCGCCCCGCCCCTGCTTCACTCCGGAACTGCTGGAGGAACTGCACCACCTGCGCTATCGGCTGGTACGCGAGATTCGTGCCGGCAAGCCGGTACGCTTCGTGGTGCTGGCTTCGGACGTGCCGGGCGTGTTCAATCTCGGCGGCGACCTGGCCCTGTTCCTGGAACTGGCACGCAACCAGGACCGCGAGGGCCTGCTGCGTTATGGCCGGGCCTGCATCGACATCCTGTGGGAAAATCACATCCATCTTGGCGAGGACCTCACCACCATCTCGCTGGTTCAGGGCGACGCCCTGGGTGGCGGCTTCGAGACGGCCCTGGCCAGCAATGTGCTGATCGCCGAGCGCGGCAGCAAGCTCGGCTTCCCCGAAATCCTGTTCAACCTCTTCCCAGGCATGGGCGCCTACAGCCTGCTGCTGCGCCGGGCCGGGCCGGTGGTTGCCGAACGGCTGATTACCAGCGGCAAGCTCTACGAGGCATCGGAGCTGTACGAGATGGGTGTCATCGACATCCTGGCCGACGCGGGCGAGGGCGAGCGGGCCGTATACGACTACATTCGCCAGGCCGACAAGGCACCAGGCGGGATGAGCGCCATTCGCCGGGTGGTCGATCGCTGCAGCCGACTGGAGTATCAGGAGCTGCTGGATGTTGTCGAGCTGTGGGTGGACACGGCACTGCAGCTGCGCGAGCGTGACATGCGCCTGATGGAGCGCTTCGTGCGACGCCAGACGCAACGCAGCGCGACCGAAACCGGAGATGCGGACAACACGGTGGAACAGGCGGGCTAGCAGCCCGAGGGGCGGCTAGCTTCGCGCCGCCCCCGGCCGCTCCGCAAGGTACTTTTGCAGGGCCTCGCGCGAGGCCTGGAATACCGCGTCCAGCGTCTCGAGCAGGGCATGCTGGCGCTCGCCCCCATTGTCGTAGGCGCGCAGACGCTCGCCCTCTGCCGCCGTTTCCATGAGGCGCTGCAGGCCCAGCTCGCTGGCCGAACCCTTGAGCGCATGCAGGGTATCCAGCCACAGGGCAAAATCCTTTTCCTCATGTGCACGATGCAGATGCGCCAGGCTCCGCTCGGCATCCCTCAGCCAGCCCTCGATCAGGCGTTCGAGAAAACCGTCTCCGCCCCCCAGGGTGTCGAGCTGCTCCAGCAGTGACGGGCTGATCAGCGCATCGGCCGGCGCGGGCTGCGCGGACGCGCGGGGCGCAGCCTCGGCCCGCTGGCGCTCGCCCTCGGCCAGGGTCAGGCGGGCAATGGTATCGAGCAGCCGCCGTGCATCCACCGGCTTGGTGAGGAAGGCATCCACCCCTGCCTCCTCGGAGGCGGCACGGGCCTCTTCACTGGCATTGGCGGTGAGCATGATGGTTGGAATCTTTCGGGTCGTATCGAGGAAACGCCACGCCCGCACCACATCCAGCCCCCCCATACCGGGCATGTTCATGTCGAGGATGATGAGATCAATGTCCTCACCCACCTCCTCGAGCAGTTCCAGCGCGGATTCGCCGTCGTTGACCTCGTTGACCCCGTGGCCGGCCTTTTCCAGGATGCCGCGCAGGACCATGCGGTTGGTCGGGTTGTCCTCGGCAATGAGGATGTTGAGCCCACTGGCGCCACCGCGGTTGCGATAGTGCTCGAACAGCGGCACCACCTTTTCGCTCTGCTGGCGCTGGCCCATCTGTGCCGCATGAATGGCGTTGTAGAGATGCACCTTGTCCACCGGGGTGTAGAGCACGGCGGCATAACCGGCCTCCAGCAGCTGGGCCTCCTGTACCTTCATGGGCGCCGGTGCCAGCAGGATGACTCCGGGTGCATCGGCTCCGCAACGCTGCGCCACGTGCTCGATGAAACTGTAGGGGTCCTCGCCCAGCAGGGACTGCTCCAGCAGCAGCACATGCCGCCGTGCCGCGCTGCCAGCCGCAGGGAGCCCGTCCAGCCACGACAGCAATTCCGGCGCATTGCCGGTCATGCGGTGATCGATGTGCCAGCCCTGCAGCAGATCGGCCAGGTGCAGGGAGAGCGGATGCCCGGACAGCACCCACACCGGACTGTCTTCAACCAGTGCTGCGCCCTCGTCCTCGGACTCCAGGTCGGTCTGCTGCAGTTTCAACGGCAGCACGAACCAGAAGCAGCTGCCCTTGCCGGGCGCGCTCTCCACTTTCAATTCGCCACCCATGAGCTGGACCAGCTGGCGCGCAATGGTGGTGCCAAGGCCGGTGCCGCCGAAACGGCGCGAGATGTCGCTGTTGGCCTGGGTAAAGCTTTCGAAGATGTGGCGCTGTTCCTGCTCGTTCATGCCAATGCCGGTATCGCAGACGTCGAAGCGCAGCAGCACCCGCCCGCCCTTCTGGAAATCGAGCATGCGCACCTTCAGGTCGATCCGGCCACGCTCGGTGAACTTGAGCGCATTGCCCAGC
>RFHG01000307.1 GCA_003696465.1 Gammaproteobacteria bacterium
ATCCAGAATCAGCTTCAGCAGGAGGCCAAAGGCCATCACCACCAGGCCCACCGCCAGAATGATGTTGCGGCGCAGATCGAACAGGGCCTCGGATTCCGAGGGGAAATGCGCCTCCAGCAGCAAATAGCGGCCTAGCCCACCCTCGGGATCGGGCAGGAAGATTCGCTTGCGGATCACCAGAGCATCGGCCGAGGATGTCGGGCTGCCAAAGACGAGTTCCTGGTCACCCAGTCGCAGGCGCAGGTTCTGCATGCGATACAGGTCGATTGCCTGGCTGGACAGGGCATCCAGTGCCGCATGATCGAGCCCTGCCGGCCCGTCGCCATCACGCAGCAGGGCTTCACCCAGGACCAGTCCAAGCTCGAGCGTGTGCAACTCGGCCCCCTGCCGGTATTCCTCCTGCTTGACCTGTACCAGAACGAATACCCCGGCCAGCCCCAGGAACACCAGCCCCCAGAACACGATGCCGGCAACCCGACTCGGCAGGGATGCCATGGTTTGCCCTTCCTGACCCGGATTCTCCGAAACGCCCCCCATCAGGTGAATCCCAGACTGCGAATGGCAAACAGGACCGGACAGACCCCGCTCAGCCCGGCCCCCAGGATGGCAAAGCCCATGAACCAGGGGAAGAACCAGAGCTGCTCCGGAAACAGCACGGCACTGACCAGCAGCATCAGCCCCACGACAAGCCGCCACATCCGTTCGGCCTCGATGGGCAGGCGGGCACGGGGGTTGGGCGGGGAAGAAGGCAGCCTGGATTCGTCCACACCCAGCAAAAAATTGACGATCCGGGGCAGACGCAGGTTGGTGATGCCCTCGAACAGGAGCAGCCCCACCAGGGCCACCATACCCCAGGGAAGGTCAAAATAGAGGAAGACCAGGATCAGTCCGCCCAGCAGTGTTCTGTAAAGTCGGTCGGTCATGCTGATGTCGGCAGCCAGCAGCATCCGTGCCGGTAAGAGGCTTGTGTTATGTAACCTGTGTTACAAAGAATAGCAGCTATCTGGCGGCCATACCTTGTACTTTCATACAATGGTCTGCCGTGACAGGCACAGTCACCACCCCGGGGAGACCGCCCTCATGCTCGAACAGGACCCGCGCCAGAGCCTGGTACAGTACTACCGCTGGCTGCGGCAATACGGCTACAACGACTCGCACTCGGGCAATGCCTCGCTGCGCCTGGATGGCCGTTTTCTCGTTACGCCCACGGGCGCCTGCGCCGACACCCTGCAGCCGGAGGCGCTGGTGGAGGTCCCCGTGGAGGGGCCGATCCCGCCCACGGCCTCGCTCGACACGCCGCTGCATGCCGGCGTGTACCGGGCCTGCCCCGAGGCCGGCGCAGTCCTGCATGCCCATGTCCCCCATCTGGCCGCACTCACCCTCGACGGACGCGCCTTCGAACCGGCCGATTTCGAGGGGCGCTACTACTTCGGTCGCATCGAGGTACTCGATCTGCCCGAGGACGACATCATCGCCGCCGCGCATCAAGCGGTACCCGAGGTGCTGGCCAAAGCGCGTATCGTGGTGGTCCGCAGCCATGGCGCCTATGCCCGAGGCCACAGCCTGGAAGAGGCCTACAAGTGGATCTGCTCTGCGGAACTGGCCGCGCGTACCGCCTGGCTGGCACTGCAGGCGGGGACGTGGAGACGCCCATGAGCCTTCCGCAACCGCCATCGGATCTGCACGAGCAGGTGGCCCGCGCCCTGGCCGAGGACATCGGTGCGGGCGACCTCACCGCTGCCCTGATACCCGAGGATCAACACGCCAGTGCCACCCTGCTGTGTCGGGAACCCGCCGTCATTTGCGGCCAGCCCTGGGTCGAAGCCTGCCTGGAAGCCGTCGACCCGCGCCTGCAGATCGCATGGCGGGTGAGCGAGGGGGCGCAGGTGGCCGCCGATACGGTGCTCGCCCATATCGAAGGGCCGGCCCGCGGCCTGCTCACGGCCGAGCGCACGGCACTCAATTTCCTGCAGACACTCTCGGGCACCGCCACGGTCACCGCACGCTACGTGGAACGGATTCGCGACACCGGCTGCCGCGTGCTGGATACGCGCAAGACTCTGCCCGGCCTGCGCACGGCGCAGAAATACGCCGTGCGCTGCGGGGGCGGGCACAATCACCGCATGGGGCTGTACGATGCGCTGCTCATCAAGGAAAACCACATTGCCGCGGCCGGCAGCATCACGGCGGCCGTGGCAGAGGGTCGGCGCCGCTTCCCGCATGCCCCCATCGAGGTGGAAACGGAAACCCTCGAGGAGGTGAACGAGGCCCTGCAGGCCGGCGCCGACCGCATCATGCTGGACAATTTTTCACTCGAGGCCATCCGCCGGGCCGTTGAACGGGTGGACGGGCAGTGTGAACTGGAGGTCTCGGGCAACGTCAATCTCGACAACATCCGCGACTATGCCCTGACTGGCGTGGACTACATCTCGGTGGGCGCCCTGACCAAGCACCTGCATGCCATCGACCTCTCGCTGCGGGTCGAGACCGTGGCCTGATTCGCCTCCCCCAAGGCTACTGCACCACGAAATCGGTAAAGAACAGCCCCTGGATGACCTCCTTTCCGGTGGCCTCCTTGAGGGCCTTGCGGATGGCCTCTTCGGCCTCGCTGCGCAGCTGTTCGCGCATCTGGATGGTGCGGATCCGGCGCCCGTCGCGATCGCTCAGGGTCATGATCATGGTGTGACGAATGAGCGGCATGTGCAGCTCCACCAGCTTGGCGTCCTCCTTCGAATTCACCAGCACGTCAGCCTTGACCTGAAGAAAGCGGGCACCGGTGCCACGCTTGACGTTGACCACGAAGGCCGGGCTGAGATTCACATACTGGGGTTCCCCCCCCTTCGCCTGTTCCTCGTCAGCAGCCATCAACAGGGTGGGCACGAGCAGCAGGGACAGCAGCAACAGCCAGCGCTTCATGGATTCACCTCGGCAGGTTCACGGTCAATGCCTACATGCTACTACAATGCCCGTCATGGACAAGCATGAACATCGGCACCTGATCGACCGGCTGCTGCATGAAACCGGCGCGACCACGGCATTGTGCGCCGGATCGGGGCTGGATCACCCGGCCTGCCACGCCATCAGCCTGCAGTCCCTGGCCACCCTGCCCGCCGATGAACGGCACGAGCTGGCCATCGTGGCCTGCGACCTGGAGGAGCTGGAGGCGATGAGCCGCGATGGGCGCCTGGCCGCCCTGCGGGACCTGCATGCCAAAAGGCTGGTCATCATCCCGGTTGGCAGTGCACGTGCACGCAGAAGCGATACCGAGGCCCTGCTGCGGGCACACGGGTTCAGGCCCCTGCGCGCCGGGCATGGCATCTGGTATCACGACCTGTACGACTACAAGGAAACCCCGGACTGGCTCAATCCCCGCTTCTGGGCCAACCCGGAGCTGTGGGACCGCTATCGCTGGTAGCAGCGCAAGGGTCAGACCTTGATGTAGGTCCAGCCTTCGCGCAGGCGCTCCACGATGTGCTCCACGGCAGAGGGCGCCGGATGCGTGCGATCGATGAGCTGGACATGGACGCCCTGCCGCTCGAGCCTGCGGATGGCATTGGCACAGGCGATGAAGTCGATATTGTCATACTTGCGCATGATCTCGCTGACGCGTTGTGCATAGGGCGAGGCATCCTTTCGCATCAGATCCAGCCCACCGGAATTGGCAATGACTTCCACATGCACGCCACGTGCCTTGTAGGACTCGACCAGGGCCACCGCGCGGTCGAGCACTTCCTCGAACTTGTCTGGATTCGACTCGTCGATATGCAGCACCACATGGGTGGGATCCGCCTTCACATCGCCGATTTCGACGGCTCCGGCCAGCAGGTGTTCCAGACGCTGCTCATGTCCCTTCCAGCCCAGCAGGACACCCACGGCCAGCAGCAGCAGAGCGGCCACGCCCTGGCACAGCCCCCTGCTCAGCCCGCCACCGAGCACACGCCCCGTCTCGGGCGGCTCGATATCGGCATAGGCATGGCTCACTGCCGCCTTGAGGTTGCGCAGCTCGCAAACCTGCCTGCGCAGCTCGGGATCCTCGGCCATTTCCTGCATGATCTGCTCCCGATCCATGGGCTCGAGTTCGCCATCGATGAAGGCATGCACCTGGCACAGGCGCACATCATCACGTTCTTCCCGATTGCTCATCTCCGGACACTCCTCAGTCTGGTCACCTTCGGCGACTCCATCACATCATCCTGCAGCAGGGTGAGCAGGGCCTTGCGGGCACGGCTCAACCGGCTCATTACCGTTCCTATGGGCACATCCAGTATCTCGGCCACCTCAGCATAGCTGAATTCGTTGAGATCGACGAGGGTCACCACCTCCCGCTGGGGCACCGGCAGACACTGGATGGCCAGGCGTACCCGCCGCACCGTATCATGCACCTGGGCATCCCCTTCCGGGCAGCATTCCTCTCCCGCCAGTTCCATTCCGTCCACATCCAGGTGCTCGCGCCTGCGCCGCAGGTACTCCTTCCAGCAATTGCCCAGGATGCGGAACAGCCAGGCGCGCAGACGGGCCTCGTCCTGCAGCTGGTGCAAATTGGCCAATGCACGGCTCAGGGTCTCCTGAACCAGGTCATCGGCCAGCATCTCGTCCCCGCTCCAGGCCACGGCAGTCCGGTACAGGGCGCGCCGGTGCTCATTGAGCCTTGCGCGCAAGTGCATGTTGTTGCACAGGTTTTTTATCAGTTTCATGTGTTGTGGTCTCCTCCCCTGCATCCAAGGATGCAGCAGACGGCCGTTTTATTCCATCCCTCGTGAAAAAAGTCTGCTTTGTCCCGAACGCGGAATAAATCCGCCTGCCGTGTCATCTGGGGTGATGTCGCATGCCGCGACACGACACAGACCAAAATCAGGAGGAGTCCATGAAATCACTGAAGAACTGGCTGATGCTGGCCCTGATCGCCCTGTCGCTCGGGCTGTCCGCCCAGGCCATGGCCGACAAGGCCTCCAAGCCCTTTGCCGAAAAGCGGGTAGTGCTGCAGATCTCCGACCCCAACCCGTTCAAGCAGACCCTGGTACTCAATGTGGCCAACAACCTGCTCAAGCACTACGGGCCCGACAAGGTCGATATCGAGATCGTCGCCTTCGGCCCGGGTCTGCGCCTGCTGTTTGCCGACAATGCCAACAAGGGCCGCATCCAGCGCCTGGTGGACAACGGCGGCGTGCGCTTCTCTGCCTGCAGCAACACCATCCGCAACATGGGCAAGAAGCTGGGCCACCCGCCGGTACTGAACCCCAATGCCGTGAAGGTATCGGCCGGGGTCGTGCGCATCCTCGACCTCGTCGACCAGGGCTACGTGCTCATCAAGCCCTGAACAACCTCCACTGACACATCACCGATTCATCCCAGGGGGAACACATGAAAAACATGACCATCAAGACCAGCCTGACCGCACTGACACTCGCCATGGGCCTTGCGGCTGCCCAGCAGGCCTCGGCCGCCAACTGGCTGATGCTGCAGGGCACGGAGCCGGCCGGCTCTGCCCCGCGTGCCAAGGTCTGGGGCTTCATCCAGGCCCAGTATCAGAAGGACTTTTCCAAGCCCTTTGCCCATCCATCCGGGAACGATGTATACATCCCGCCAAAGCTGATCGGGCCCAATCTGGACGACCAGGAACAGTTCAATGTCAATCGGGCCCGTATCGGGGTGCGCGGCAGCAACTTCCCGCTCGACAGCAAGACCAACTACTTCGTTCTGCTGGAAATGGGGCGCAACGGCATTACCGAGCCCGGCAATGCCTTCGCCAAGGTGACCGATGCCAGTGTCACCTTCAACCACATCCCCGGCGCCCGCGTGCGTGTGGGCCTGTTCAAGAACCCGGGGCCGGAAGAGGGCCTGCAGGCCATCCATGTCTTTGACTACATCAACTTCACTACCGTCACCAATCAACTCATGCTGGAACGGTTTGCCGACAGTAATGATATGAACTATGTTGGCCCTATTCCCGGGAAACCACTGGCCACCGTTCCCAATGCGAACATGAACCAGTTCAGCAACTCGGTTGGGGCTTTCCGTGATACTGGCGTCCAAATCTTTGACACTTTCAATACCGGTGGGCTGGAAACGGCCTATGCCATCAAGGTTGGCAATGGCAACGGCATGCAAATCACCGATAACGACAGCAACAAGGATGTCTACCTCTATATCTCCACAGAGAAGGTATTTGGCGGCAAGGGCCCGCGTCGTGAGGGTTGGAAATTCTTTGCCTGGAGCCAGACCGGGAAACGCACCGACCCTTACACCCCGACCACCGAATACGACCGCAAGCGCTATGGTGCGGGTACCAAGTACCTGAAAAGGCCCTTCCGCGTCACGGCCGAATATATGAAGGGCAAGGGGGTCATCTTCCAGGGGCCACACAAACCGCAGAACCAGTACAACGACTTTGACGCCAGTGGTTGGTATGTCGAGGGCGGCTGGTATATCCCGAAGACCAACTTCGAGGTCGACCTGCGTTACGACACCTACACCCGTCAGACAAACGCCGCGGGCTCCGAGGACAGGTTCAAGACCACCACCGTTGGTGCCCAGTACCACTTCAACAAGAAGACGCGTTTTACACTGGAATACGACATTCGCAACGCAGACAGTGACTCTGCAGGCACCCAGAAGCAGTTTGATGGCATCGGGAACCGAGTGGCCCTGCAGGTCACGGCCATCTTCTGATCCCCAACCGATTCGTGTTGTGGCAGTTGCCCCGCTTCATGCGGGGCTCTTTTTTTGGACGAAGGAAATGGCCTTGCCTACGCGGGCGCAGCACGAACAGGTGCGGGGCCGTCGGCAACTACTGGAGGATATAGGTCAGTTCCATCGGGCGTTGCGCCCGGCGCAGCCCCAGGGTGATCACGGGCCGCTGCCCGAGCAGGCGCAACATGCGCATGAAGGCTTCGGCCTGCCTGACCGGAACCCCGTTGAGCGAGACGATCTCGTCCCCGGCCCTGAGCCCGGCCTCTGCTGCCAGGCTGCCCGCCGCAACGAACCGCACCAGCCAGGCCTCGACCTTTCCATTGCGGCAAACCGGGGTGACGTCCAGCTGATTGACCAGTAGCTGCTGATTCCGCTTGAGCGCTTCCAGACGCTCGGCAGAAATGCGGATCATGCGGTTTGCCGGGATTTGACTGTCGGACTGTACCGGCCGGGCCACGCCATTGAGCGCGAGGCGATAACCGGAAGCACCCTCGCAGCGGAACTTGGCCGAACGATGGCGGGGACCCAGTCCGGTAAACCGGCATCCTTCCAGCTCCTCCCCCCTGCTTATGACACGGGTGTCCCCATTGGCGTGCGCGATCACGATACGCACGGGATACCCGTCCTGTTCGATGATTGCCGCGAGGCGCACGCTGGGTGCAGGTGCCCGGTTGCGCTCTGCAGTGGCAAGAAGTGGCAGGGCAACGGGTACGGCAATGCCCAGGAGGGTAGGCAACAACCAATTGCTTCGCTTCATCCGACATGCCAGGGGAATGGGATGGCCTGTCATTGTGCACCCCCCAGTCCATACTTTCCGTGCCGGACCTCACAAACCCAGTGTGCACTGTCACTTGCAGCAGCGCATTCCCGGGCAGCAACATCAGCCGAGCCTGGCCTCCAGGGTGGCCACCAGGTTACGTCCGGCTCGCTTGGCCTCGTACAGGGCATGATCCGCCCCGTGCACCAGCTCGGACGGGGGAACATTGCCTCCGGGGATCAGGGAGGCCACTCCGATGCTGATGGTCACATGATGGTCGATCGGAGATTCCCGATGCGGAATCGCTTCCTGCTCCACCCGGTCTCGCAGGGCCTCGGCAAGATCACGCGCGGCCTCGAGATCGGTCTCGGGCAACAGGAGCACGAATTCCTCGCCTCCGATGCGGGCAGCCAGGTCACCCGGACGCTGGGCCGCCTGAGCGATGAGCCCTGCAATGCGCTTCAGACAGCGGTCTCCGGCCGGATGACCATAGTGGTCGTTGTAGCGCTTGAAGAAGTCGATATCGATCAGCAGCAGGGAAACCGGCCGCGCCTTCTCCCCCCTGCGCAGCTGGCGGCGCCACTCACGATCGAGATGCTCGAAGAAACTCCTGCGGTTGGGGATACGCGTCAGCTCGTCCACATGCGCCTCGGCGTCCAGCCGGGCGTTGATCGCGTTGAGTTTTCGGTTGGCCTGCTCCAGCAGGTTGCGTTCCTCGGCCAGATGGCGCTGCAGGAGAAATTGACGCCGCGCATCGTACTCCATGATCAGGCTGGTACCCATGCCGGTCAGTGCAGCGGAAATGAAAAAGAAGTTTCCGGCCAGGATTTCTTCGAATGAGGTAGCGGTTCGCAGGATTAGCACCACTGCCTCATAGGCCAGCACGATGATGATACTGGACAGGGTAGCCCAGCGAAACTGCATCCGCACCAGGCCATGCGAATAAAAGATGACCAGCATGAGCCCCGCGTAGTAGGGATTGTCGCGCTGGACCGGGATCTCGTGGATCATCCCCACGACGGACAACCCCACCACGATGGCCATGGCAGCCAGCAACGGTTGGCTGTGGCGTGTCTCCTGCACGAAAAAGAGCACAACGATGAGGAGCAGAAAGAGCGGCGAGGCAACGGCATAGCGCAGGAACCACAGGGTGGAATACACCTCCGGATACAGGTAGCGGTCGAGCACACCGAAAACGAGAAACAATACGAACCCTACCAGCACCCCGAGACGGGAAAACCCCAGGTACTGCTCGGCATAATAGGCCTGGAAGGCCTGCTCGAGCCCGCCATCCCTGAAGCTGAGCCCAAAACGCCTGCTTTCCGGCATGAGTTGCAGGTTCATGAGCTCATTATAGGTAAAATACAGCCCGATTCAGTGCAAAGAAGGGTCGACCGGCAGCTCAGAAACAAAAAAATGCTGCCATTCCAGGCCGGAGACGGTCTTCAGGCGCTCGAACAGTGCCGGGGCAGGCTGAACAGTGCCGGCATGAATGCCCAGCACCTCGATGAAGGCGCTGCCCACGCCGGCACTACGCCTCCAGTTGAGGACTTCGGGCCTGAGCCCGGCAGCGCAGGAAGGGCATTCTGCTTCGACGGCAGGCGAGCCCGGCGGCCAGAGTTCTCGCCACTCTTGCAGTGCTTCCCGGCACGCCGGGCAGCGTGGTGTCAGGGTCATCCTGTCGGCACGCAGGGTAGGTGCAGGAAGGCACGTGATGGCAACATGATAAAAACTGCCACTGCCGATTGCGGCCTCATCGGGCATTTCGAAACTGACCGTGGGCGAGCAGCCGAGAAAGACCAGCAGGCGCAGGAAGTCTTCCCCGGCCCGCAGGTAATGATCGCCAAGCGGCGCTCCGGCAAGGCCTGTTTCACGACACCACAGCCTCAGCGCCTCTTCGGCCGGGGCGGCGGTCGCGTCCCGGGGCGTCAGAACCAGGCGCGGTACGCCTGCATCCACGGCTTGTATCACTCGCGCCCGGCCTCCTGCACCTCGCGGAGGATGGCCTTCATGTCGCTGCTGCAACGGATGAAATTGATGTGCAAGTCGCTGTCTTCCGGGAAGAATTCAGCCAGCAGCTTAGGGTTGGCCGCAACCAGTATGGTCTCGTCACCTTCGGCGAAAATGGCGATCTTGAGCGGAAGATAGGGGATCACCTCGGGGTGACGCCTGACCATCTCCTTCATCTGCGGATACTTGGCAAAGAACACCACCCGGTACTTGTCGGTCTTGTATCCCATGGTGGTCAGACCGATATCGACCCGTTGCACGCGGGAAACCTTGTAGCCATAGCCCTTGATGCTGTCCTGCAGGGCCTGCATGGCCTCGGGGAAGGCGAGCTGGCTGCGCGCCATCAGCAGCTCATCCTCGGCCTGAGCCCCCATGGGCAGGCACAACAGAAGCATAATCAACCACTTCTTCATAGCGTGGCGTCCTCCAGCATGGACTGATAGGTATCCCGCATCTCATGGCAGGCCTCGTTCAGCTCCACATTGTTGAAGATGCGGCTGAGGCGCATGGGGTTGATGGCCATGACCTTGACCACACCATCCTGCTCCACCACCGTGATTCGGCAGGGCAGGAACATGCCCACGCGCGGATCGATGGCCAGGGCCTTGTTGAGGAAGTTGAAGTTGCAGAAATAGATGATCACCTGGCGCTTGTCTTCCTTCCCCGGCGGCACATAGCCGGTCTCGAGGTACTGCTGGCGGATGAAGACGAAGTTGTTGTTGGTGATGACTTCCTTGATGTTTTCCACGGTTTCCTCGAGCGAGTAGGGCGATTCCGCCACCAGTGTGGCCGACTCGGCCTCGAGCACCTGCTTGCGATGGGGCGACTTCTCGAAGCTGCGGACGTAGGCCACGATGTCATCGATATCCTGCTCGCTCAGGCCGCGCCCGAGGAAGGAAACCATGGGCGTGCCCTTGCGCCCCTTGCGCAGGGTCTCGCGAATCATCTGGTCGGAAGCGGCCTTGAGGAAGCCCTCGTTGTTGAGTGCCGGCGGGATGATCGGCAGGTCACGCGGACGCGAGAGTGTCACCCCGGTACCATGCCCGCCCTGCCCGTTCTCTCCATGGCAGGCCGCACAGTGCTGCTTGAACAGCTGCGCCCCGTGCTTCGGGTCACCCTTGACAGGCGTGTCCGGAAACTCCGGCCGCTTGCCATCGTTCCAATGCCGGATATAGTCCACCAGCGCATTTACCTGGGCATCGCTCAGATAGTAGAACGAGGGCATCACCCGCCCGGGGCGACCATAGCGGATGGTATTGAACAGAAAGCGATCATCCACCGTATCCTGGAAGCTCCTGAGCGCCAGGGGGACGCCCACGCCCCCCTGCCCATCCACACCGTGGCAGACCATGCAGTGGTCGCGAAAGAGCTGCTCGCCGTCCGGCGCCGCCTGCAGGCTTGCAGCAGGGGCCAGCAGCAGGAGCAGCAGCAGGATTCGTATCATCGGCATCGACGATGCTCCGCTGTTTGAATGGGTGCATTATAGTCGCGATCCGAAGGCCGGCATTGACGGAGATCATGCCACGAGCCCCCGATGGCCTTGAAATCCTGCCGACCGATCCCAGATCCCATGGCAGGATGACGGCAATTTGGCAGTCGATCCCCGGACCCGCTAGACTGCACCGCATCATCAACTCCATTCCGAGGCACAGGCATGACGGACGTTCTCGATCGCATCAAGCAGCAAGTGGAAGAAAACCCGGTCATCATCTACATGAAGGGCACGCCGCAGTTCCCCATGTGCGGTTTCTCCAGCCGTGCCGCCGAGGCACTGAAACAGGTCGGCGAGGAATTCGCCTATGTCAACGTGCTGGCAGACCCCGAGATCTTCGAAAATCTGCCCCGCTTTGCCAACTGGCCGACCTTCCCCCAGATCTACATCGACGGGGAACTGATCGGCGGCAGCGACATCGTGCTGGAGCTGCTGGAAAAGGGCGAGCTGGAGCCCATGATCAAGGAAGCGATCGCCAAAAAGAAGGCGGCTTCCTGATTCCCTGAGCCCGGGCCGGCAGACGCCCGGGCACTGCCTCAACCGATCTCGAGCTGACCCGCACCGCGGCTGCGGGCACGCTGCAGGTTGACCTCGGCCTGTTCCATCAGCTCGGGGACAGTCAGCAGCTCATCCCCGCTGTTGAAACAGACCGCGCCCATCGAGATATCGATCTCCACCTCTCCGCCATCGACGCGGAAGGGGCGGTTGCGTACTGCCTCGCGAATGCGCTCGAAGATGCCAGGGCGAAAGTGGGCCGGATTTTCGTAGCGCAGGATGAGCCCAAAGGTGTCGGCCTCCAGCCGCCCGACGATATCGAGCGGACGCACTGCCCGACGCAGGCGCCGGGCCAGGGCCCGCAGCACCTCGTCTCCTGCATCGTAGCTGTAATCGCGGTTGACCCGCTGGAAGTCGTCGATGTCCACCACCGCATAACACAGCCCACCGCCACGCGAATGCACGTGCAGCAGCAGCGAGTCGAGCTGCCGGGCCAGGAAGCGCCGGTTGCCCACGCCGGTGAGCACATCTACGGCATTGATGCTTTCCAGATTGTTGGAAAGGGCCTGCAGGGCGGAGGTGGTCTGCAGCAGATCGTTCTGCATGCCGGCGATGCGCCCGGCAGCAAAGACGCGGGCCGCCAGTTCCTTGTCGTTCACCGGCTTGGTCAGGTAGTCGTCGACGCCGCGGTGGAACGCCTCGAGCATGGCATCCTCGCCCTCCTTGGCGGTGAACAGGATGACCGATGTGTAGCGGGACTTCTCCTCGTCCATGGCCCGGATTGCATCCGTCAGCTCCAGGCCATTCATCTCCGGCATGACCCAGTCGGCCACCACCACATCGGCACCGCGTTCGCGCAACATCTTCAGGGTTTCCGTGGCGCTCGCGGCCAGCCGCACATCGTCGTAGCCGGAACGCTTGAGCGCCGACTTGAGCACGGCCCGACTGAACTGCATGTCATCGACGATGACGATGGAGAGGTCTTCCGACATGGTTGTTCCCTGATTTTCCGACATGACCCGCGCCCCTGGCGCTGTTTTCCGGCAATGGGGCGCACAAGCGCCAATGCCGGCATTCTTTCAACATGTTAGCCCATCTCGCCAGCCATTTCACCGAAGGATGTGCTGTACAGTTCCCAGCGGTTGAGTACAAAACAGAAGAGGTCTGCCGTCTTTTCCGCATCGTAGATGGCAGAATGCGCCTCATTGCTGTCCCAGCCAAGGCCTGCGGCCTGCACGGCACGGGCCAGCACCGTCTGACCGAAGGCCATGGCCGAGAGGGTCACGGTATCCAGTGTGCTGAAGGGATGAAACGGGTTGCGCTTGATGCCGCAGCGCTCGGCAGCGGCATTGACGAAGTTGAGGTCGAACGGGGCATTGTGCCCGACAAGAATGGCACGGGTGCAGTTGTTCTGCTTCATTTCCTTGCGCACTTCCTTGAACACGCCGGCCAGCGCATCCCTTTCCGGCACTGCCAGGCGCAGCGGATGCCACGGGTCGATCCCGTTCACCTCCAGCGACTTCGGGTCCATGTTGGCGCCTTCGAAGGGCTCGATGTGGTAGGTCACGGTCCGGTCGCGGTGGAACATCCCCTTTTCATCCATGCGAATGAACACCGCCGCGATCTGCAACAGGGCATCGCCCTGCGGATCGAAGCCCCCCGTCTCCACATCGACCACCACCGGCAGATAGCCACGAAAGCGGCGATCCATGGCCTGAAAGTCACCTTCACTCATGCTGTGCAGCTTATCACGCCCCGCCGTCGGCGAGCATGGCACGGCCATATCCACCACCACCCGGAGTCTCAATGCAGAGCCGGTCACCGGGCCGGGCCTCCTGCTCGGCCTTGGGCGGCAGCACCTCACCGTTGAACAGGTTGCGCCCCTTCTTGCCGGGGGCGCCCCCGGCCAGCCCCCAGGGCGCATGGCGCCGCCGTTCGGTGAGCAGGGTGAAGCGGGCAGGCTCGAGGAATTCGTATTCCCGGATGAGGCCATCTCCGCCGGAGCGGGCCCCGGTCCCGCCGCTGCCGCGACGGATGGCATAGCGACGCACCCGCAACGGCAGGTGCGTCTCCAGCACCTCGATCGGCGTGTTGCGCGTATTGGTCATGTGCGTCTGCACTGCCGACAGGCCACCCCCCTCGCGCCCGGCCCCCATGCCGCCACCCAGGGTCTCGTAATAGCCCCACGGGCGTGACCCGGAATGCCCCATGGCCAGATTGTTCATCGTGCCCTGACTGGCCGCCGGTATGCGTTCGGGCGCTGCCTGCGCCAATGCCCCCAGCACCACGTCCACCACCCGTGTGCTGGTCTCCACATTGCCGGCCGCCACGGCAGCCGGACGTCGGGCATTGAGCAGGCAGCCCTCGGGCACGACCAGGCGAATGGGCCGGAACACGCCGGCACAGGCCGGTGTCTGCGCAGGCATCAGGCAACGAAAGGCGTAGTACACCCCGGCCGCAGTCACCGACAGCGGACAGTTGATGTTGCCCGCCACCTGCGGATGGGTGCCGGCAAAATCCAGTTCCGCCCCCTCGGCGTCCAGCCGCAGTCGGACCCGTATGGGGATATCCTTCGTTCCCAGCCCGTCATCGTCCATCAGGTCCTCGAAGGACCACTCCCCTGTGGGCAGCTCCGACAGTGCATGGCGCGCCAGCCGCTCGCCATAGGCATTGAGGGCGTCCAGGGCCTCCCGATAACGCTTGGCACCCATGCTCCCGATGAGTTCGCGCAGGCGCAGCAGGCCACGCTCGCAGGCACTGATCTGGGCCCGCACATCGCCCTCGGCATCGCGCGGATTGCGGCTGTGTGCGCGAATCCGCTCGAGCAGTGCGGCATCCGCTTCCCCGGCGCGCAGGACATGGCCGGGCGGGATCAG